>JACIWP010000005.1:2707-26326 GCA_014360855.1 Anaerolineae bacterium | reverse complement strand
AGTTAACATTAAGCGGACCCCCATCGCTGTTCAGATGGTTCGATGATATCCATGTGGTCCGATCGCCGCGAGGGGCCGGCACGCCGCCGGCCCTCAGCATGGCTCACCGGGCGCGTGAGCCGGCAGGAGGATAAATTATGCGCGATGCGATTGCAACCTTTTTGCAATTTCTGGAGTTGGAGAAGGGATATTCGGGTAATACACTGGCAGCCTACCGCAACGACCTGGAACAATTCGCCCAGGCCATGGAAGAGGAGGGCATCAACTCCTGGGAGCAGGTCAACCAGGATGTCATCATAGATTACATCATGAGCCTGCGTGAGCGGGAATACGCCTCCTCCACGGTGGCGCGCAAGATCGCCGCGTTGAAATCGTTCTTCCACTTCCTGGCCGCGGAGGAGATCATCTCCGATGACCCAACGCTGAACCTGGATTCCCCCAAGGTCAAAAAGCGCCTGCCGGTCACCCTCTCCTACGAGGAAGTGGAGCGACTGCTGGATGCACCCAAAGGCTCCAGCCCCAAAGCCATTCGGGACAAGGCTCTGCTCGAACTGCTGTATGCCACCGGCATGCGCGTCACGGAGTTGGTGTCACTGGACCTGGAGGACATCAACCTGGCCTCGGCGACGGTGCGGGTCAGGCAGGGCAAGGGTGGCAAGGAGCGCATTATCCCCATCCACAGCCGTGCGGTGGAAGCCCTGCGCGAGTACCTGGCCAAAGCGCGCCGCATGTTGTTGAGGAGTCCGAATGAGCGCGCGCTGTTTCTCAATCATCGTGGCGAGAGGCTGACGCGCCAAGGGTTATGGCTCATCATCAAGCAGTACGTGCGGGAGGCCGGCATCAAAACCGAGGTCACGCCGCACACCCTGCGCCATTCCTTCGCCACGCACCTGCTCAACGGCAAGGCCGACCTGCGCCACGTGCAGGAACTGCTGGGGCATGCCAACATCTCCACCACCCAGATTTACACCCACATCTCCAGCGAGCGCCTGCGCGAGATTTACGACGAGTCACATCCGCGGGCGAAGTAAGCACTGCCCATGGTGTGATGACGACTGTTCTTTCCCGCAGGAGGAGCACCCTGCGGGAATTTTGTCAACGACGACCATCACAGGAGAATGATCCCCATGCACGCATCGGTGCGCCCTCAGGTGGTGGTGAGCAAGTGTCTGGGGTTTGCCGCCTGCCGCTATAACGGCCAGATGATCCCGGACCCGTTCGTCGAGCAGTTGCGGCCCTTTGTGGATTTCCTGCCAGTATGTCCGGAGGTGGAGCTGGGGCTGGGGGTGCCGCGCCCCCCTATCCGCGTCATCCTGCGGGGCGGGGAGCGCCGGCTGGTCCAGCCCGAGACCGGCCGCGATATCACCGAAGCGATGCAGGACTTCGCGGCTTCCTTCCTCGCCGGCCTGCCGGCGGTGGACGGCTTTATCCTCAAGAATCGTTCCCCCTCCTGCGGCATCAAGGATGTCAAGCTGTATGCTGACATGGGGAGTGAGACGCCGGTCGGCAAGGGCGCCGGCTTCTTCGGCCAGGCGGTGCTGGAACGCTTCGGCCATCTGGCGGTGGAGGACGAGGGCCGGCTCACCAACGCGACCCTGCGCGATCATTTCCTGATCAAGCTCTTCACCCTGGCGCGCTTCCGCCAGGCCAAAGCCGCCGGCACCATGGAGGAGCTGGTGCGCTTCCACACCGAGCACAAGCTCCTGCTGATGGCCTACAACCAGTCGCGCCTGCAGGCCATGGGCCGGGTTGTGGCCAATCCAGGGCGCCGGCCGGCGGCGGAGGCGTTTGATTCCTACGAACACCTGCTCTGGGAGGCCCTGGCGCGGCCGCCGCGCCGCACCGCCGGCATCAATGTGCTGATGCATGCCCTGGGCTACTTCTCGGCTCAATTGACGCCGGTGGAGAAGGCCCTCTTCCTCGACACCTTGGAACGCTACCGCGGCCGGCACGTGCCGCTCAGCACGCCGCTCTATATCCTGCGCGCCTGGGTTGCTCGCTTCCAAGAGCCCTATCTGGCGCGTCAGGTCTTCTTCGAACCATATCCCATCGCCCTGGTCAGCCCGATGGACTCGGGGAAAGACCGGGACGTGGCGTGAAAGGGAGCGCTGACATGCGGAAACCACTGCTGTGGGCCGGCGCCGGCATCATCCTTCTCCTGCTGGTGGGGCCGTTCCTGGTGCCGGTGCCGCCGCTCCCGGATACGGTGCCGCCGGAGGAACTGGCGGACCCCGACAGCCGCTTTATCGAACTGCACGGCATCCGCGTGCATTATAAGGAGCAGGGCGCCGGCGAACCGGTCTTCCTGCTCCTGCACGGCTTCGGCGCCAGCACGTTCTCCTGGCGGGAGGTAATGGCACCCCTGGCGTCTATGGGGCGGGTCATCGCCTTTGACCGGCCGGCCTTCGGCCTCACAGAACGCCCTCCGCGCAGTGAATGGGGCAGTTTCAATCCCTACACGCCGGAGGCGCAGGTGGAGCTGACCCGTGCGCTGATGGATGCCCTGGGCGTGGAGCGAGCTGTGCTGGTCGGCAATTCTGCCGGCGGCACCGTCGCCGTCCATTTCGCGCTGACCTATCCGGAACGGGTGCAGGCACTGGTGCTGGTCAGCCCGGCCGTGTACGTCGGTGGGGGAGCGCCGGCCTGGCTGTTGCCTCTGCTCCGCACGCCCCAGGCGCGCCACCTAGGACCTCTGCTGGTGCGCCGCATCCGTCAGAGCGGCATGGAACTGCTGAACCTGGCCTGGCATGATCCGGGCCGGCTCACCTCAGACATCATCGAGGGCTATACCAAACCTCTGCGGGCGCAGAACTGGGACCGGGCGCTGTGGGAACTCACTGCCGCCAGCCGGCCCCTGCATCTGGAGCGTAGACTGCACGAGCTGACCATGCCGGCGCTGGTCATCACGGGCGACGATGACCGCGTGGTGCCGACGGAGCAGAGCATCCGGCTGGCCGGCGAACTGCCGCACGCCGAACTGGTCGTCATCCCAAACTGCGGTCATGTGGCGCAGGAGGAATGTCCAGCGGCGTTCCTGGAGGCGGTGCAGGCCTTCGTGCAGAGATTGGGAACCAGATAGAGTGCGCCGGCGTCTATGGGGAGGCGCCGGCCGCCGTGACGCGCCCCTTTCTTTGACCCATATGTCCCTGGCCCGTATAATGGGGATGGATTTCCTGCCCCAGGCGCAGAAGGAGTTGGAACGTGACAGAGCACTTCACCTATGAGGATTATCAGCGCGCCGCCGGCGTCATCCGGGAGCGTTTCCCCGTCCCCGCACGCGTTGGACTGATCCTGGGTTCCGGCGTCAATCCGCTAGCGGACGATATCGCCGCGCAGGCGGTCATCCCCTATGCGGAGATTCCCCACTTCCCCCGACCCTCCATTGAGGGACATATGGGCCGGCTGGTGTGTGGGACGCTGGAAAACGTGCCCATTCTCTGTCTCCAAGGCCGCGCCCATTATTATGAAGGGGTCACCATGGCCCAGGTGGCCTTCCCGGTGCGGGTGCTCCAGCTCCTGGGCGTGGACACCCTCATCGTCACCAACGCCGCCGGCGGCCTGAACCCGGACTTCCGCGTCGGCGACCTGATGGTCATCACCGACCACATCGGCTTCACCAACCTGACCGGCCTGAACCCCCTGCGCGGTCCCAATGACGAGCGCCTGGGTCCCCGCTTCCCGGACATGACGCACGCCTATGACCGGGAGCTGATCCGGCTGGCCTTGGAAGCGGCCCAGGAGGCCGGCGTCCCCCTGCACAAAGGGGTATATGTGGGGCTGGCCGGCCCGTCTTTCGAGACGCCGGCGGAACTGCGCTTCCTGCGCTCCATCGGCGGGGATGCCGTCGGGATGTCCACCGTGCCGGAAGTGACCGTGGCGCGGCACGGCGGCATGCGGGTGCTGGGAATCTCTGGCATCAGCAACCTGGCCATTTTCGACCCTGACGAGCGGCGCGAGGCCAGCCATGAGGAGGTGCTGGAGGCCGGCCGGCAAATTGCCCCGCGCCTGCGCGCCGTGATCCGCGGCGTCCTGCGCCGGCTGTACCCGAGCTAGACCGTTCATTACATATCCGTGGGAGGCCCACGAGGGAATGGCCGTTTTCATCCGCCTTGTCCAGCAGTACAGCGTCTGGCTGTATGGGTTGTGCGCCATCATCGCCTTGATATTACTGCGGGCCGCCTGGCTCGCTCGCCGAGAACGCCTGCAGGCCATCTTCTCGTTGGAGAAAGAGGCGGCGCGCAACCGGGAAATGCGCATCTTCAGCCTGGCCATCGTATTGCTGATCGTGGTCGGCGTGGTCTACCTCATCGAGCATCAGGTAGCGCCCAATATGCCCCTGCCAGAGGAGGAGACCCCGACAGCGCTTCCCATCTTCATCCCGACCATTACCCCGACGCCGGCGCCTCCCACACCAACGTCCACCCCCACACCGCGCCCTACACGCCTGAGGCCGGCGCCCACCACCCCGACGGAACCCACGCCCACGCCGACGCCTGCCGTGCGGCCGCCGGCCTGCCCCAACCCCGGCGTGCAGTTGACATCGCCAGGCATGAACGCGGCCGTCAGCGGAGTAGTGACGCTCGTCGGCACCGCCTCCATTGACCGCTTCCAGTATTACAAGGTCGAGATGGGGGTCGGCGCTCAGCCGGCGGAATGGTCCTTCCTCTTCGCCAATCAGTCACCGGTGGTCAACGGCGTCCTGGGCCACTGGGATACCGGGCCGCTCCCTGGCGGCACCTATTCCCTGCGGCTGGTCGTCGTGGACCAGACTGGCAACTATCCCCCACCCTGCCAGACCGTCGTGCAGGTGGTGAAATAATCCGCAACTTTAACCTGAAATCCTGAGGAGACCCGCCCCTGACCCCTGTTCGCGCCGCCCGAAATCTGCTACACTGGAAATGCATCTGCATGCCGAACGGTGGAACCATCCGCGCATCCAGGGCGTCTACAAGGCGTGAGTGAAGGGTCTCACCCGCGGGAACAGAAAACCATTTCACGCCTGAGGAGGTTGTGACAGATGTCGAAAAATAACATTGTGGCGTTGATCATCACGGTGGTGGTATTGACCGCTGTCGCCATGTTCGGCACACAGTTCGCCGGCAGTTTCAACATGCCGGAAGCCGAAGCCGCCGCGGTCACGCCGACGCCGCTCCCTGCGGCTGTATCCACCCAAACCCAGCCGGCGGACGCCGGCCTGCCGCGTGCTATCACGGTGGTCGGGCAGGGCACGGTTTCCGCCGCGCCGGACATCGCCACCGTCGTGTTGGGCGTCAACGTGTCCGCCGCCACGGTGGAACAGGCCATGGAAGATGCCTCCACCCGCATGGACAAGATCATGGCGGCGCTGAAGAAGCTGAACATCGCGGAGAAGGATATCACCACCAGCAACTACAGCATTTACTATGAGGAGCCGCCGCGTTATGAGATGCCGGCCGCTCCCAAGGGCACGGAGGGCTCCGCGGAAACCCCCGCCGGCGTCTACCGGGTCTCCAATATGGTCACGGTGAAAATCCGCAAGCTGGACCAGGTGGGTGAGCTGATCGACGCGGCGGTGGCCGCCGGCGCCAACAGCCTCTGGGGCGTGAACTTCGACCTGGAGGACCGGACGGAGCTGGAAGCCAAAGCGCGCGCCCAGGCGGTGGAGAATGCCCGCCAGCGGGCGGAAGAGCTGGCCAAACTGGCCGGCGTCAAGGTCGGTGGGGTGGTGCAGATATCCGAGGTCATCGGCGGCGGATCCTATTATCCGATGCCCGCCCCACGAGCCGTGGAAGGTATGGGCGGTGGTGCCGGCCCCATCTCCCCCGGCGAGCTGGAGATCACCTATCAGATTCAGGTCACCTTCGAACTGCAGTAATCACGATCCAGACATATCAAGGGCCCCCGCTGTGATGAACAGCGGGGGCTGTTCGCGTCAGCGGGAGCGCCGGCGGGCCAGCCCGACCTTCACAAACAGCCACGGCCCGATCCAGCTCACCACCAGCGCCACCAGGAAATAGCGCGCCAGCCGCACCGGCGCGCTCTCATACGCTGTCGGCAGGATCTGCTGGGCGAGCCAGCGCGGGCCGAGGTAAAAGGCAAACACGAGGACCAGGCCCAACAGGAAGCGGCCGGCGCGCTGGAGGGCCGGCCCCGCCGGCGAAAAGCGCACGAGGCGCCCCTCCAGCACAATCCCCAGATTCAGCCCGAACAGCGCGCCGGCCACCACCGCAGGGCTGACATCCCCCTGTCCCTCCGGCATGCCCAGCGCCCACGAGCCAAGCCACAGCAGGGCCGGCACGGCCAGCGCCAGCACCACCTGCGCCCCCACCGTCAGCGGCCCGACCAGGCGCGTCAGATACTTTTCGGCCAGGGCGAAGGCCAGCAGGAAAAGAGCGCCCACCAGGTAGCCGGCCAGCACATCCTGCGGATAATGCACCCCGAGATAGAGGCGCGAGAACCCAATGCCGAGGATGAGGAGCACAGCCAGTACCCAAAAGCCGGCGCGGCGCGCCCGGCCGGCCAGGTAGCCCCAGACCGCCATGGCGTTCTGCGCATGCCCGCTGGGAAACGAGGGGTCGCCGATCTCTTCCAGGCGCATGATGCGGGGATCGGATGGGCGCGGGATGGCGAAGAGGGCCTTCAGGCCGGCGTTCAGCCAGCCCGAAAGCAGGACCACATATGCCAGCCCAATGCCGGCCAGCCGGTCGAAGCACCAGTAGACCAGCGGGAGGAGCGCCAGATACGCATACGTGGTGCCCAGCCCGCTCAATGCCTTGAACAGTACATCGAGCCAGGGTGTGCGGAACCCCTGGATCCAGAGGATGACCTCCGTCCCCCATCCGGTGAGCGAAAACAGCCAGGACTGCATCGCCTTTCCCCTCCCGCCGGCGCGGTTGCCTCACATCCCGAGCATATGCGCCAGCACCGAAGTGCAGAAGACCATATCATCCAGCGCGATATATTCCTCGGCGGAATGGACATGCTCCATGCCGGTGCTGATATTCACCGTCTGGACGCCGCGCGCGTTGAAGATATTGGAATCACTGCCCCCGACCGTCGGGATCAGCGTGGGTTCCACGCCGAAGTCCCGCAGGCTCCGGCAGAGCATCTGCACGATAGGGGCATCTTCCGGCACGCGAAAGGCGTCGTATTTGCGCTCGACGTGGAATTCCAGACGCGCGCCGTGCCGGCCGGCCGCCTCCTCGAGACAGCGAAGCATGGCCGCCACCTGCCGGCGCAGGCGCTCCTCCTCCAGACTGCGCGCCTCCCCTTTCAGCTCCACCCGGTCCGGCACCACGTTGGTGGCCGTCCCGCCGTGGATCACCCCGATGTTGGCGGTGGTCGCCTCGTCAATGCGCCCCAACGGCATGGCGGCGATGGCCTCTGCCGCCACGCGGATGGCGTTGACGCCCTCCTCCGGCGCGCAGGCGGCGTGGGACTTCTTGCCGTGAATCACTATCTCCAGATGGTCGTGGGAAGGCCCTTGGACGGTGATATAGCCGCGCGGGCCGCCCATGTCGAGCACAATGCCGTGCCGGGCGCGCAGGCGGGAGATATCCAACCCCTTCGATCCTTTCAGGCCGGTCTCCTCGCTGACGGTGAAGACCACGTCCAGCGCCGGCACTTCCTGCCCCTGCCGCGCCCGTTCGTGCGCGATCTCCAGCAGTTCCAGAATGATGGCCACGCCGGAGGTATCGTCGGCCCCCAGGATGGTCGTGCCGTCACTGCGCACCACGCCGTCCTGCACTACCGGGCGGATGCCGCGACAGGGTTCCACATGGTCCACATGTGCGCACAGCAGGATGGGTTCGCCGGCCCCTTCCCGCCGGCCGATCAGGTTGCCAACGCCGTCCACCTCTGTCTCCAGGCCAAGCGCCTGCAGGCGGCGCCGCAGTTCCTCCATCACCGCCGCTTCCTCGCCGGAAGGGCTGTCAATGCGCAGTAACGCCAGGAAGGTGTCCAGCAGGCGGTCGGGGTGCACCGAGGTGGGGTACGGGTGGGCCATGTTCAGCTCCTGCGGAGAGAAAATGATAAACGGACAGGGCAAATCAGGTGCGCGCTCGCTCCAGCATCTCCTGCGCGCTCTGGAGCGTGGCGGCGCTGACCGCGCCCAACATGCCGGCCAGCGCCTCCAACCGTTCCTCATGCGAGAGGGGGCGGATGAACGTCACGGTGCGGCCGGCGCGCTCTGCCTTCGTGACCAGGTATTGGACATCGCCGGCGGCCGCCAATTGCGGCAGGTGGGTCACGCACAGCACCTGGTGAAAGCCGGCCAGCCGGCGCAGTTTCTGCCCCACCAGCGTGGCCACCACCCCGCCGATGCCCGCGTCAATCTCATCGAAAATCAGGGTGGGCACCTCATCTACCCGGTTCAGCGCGTTTTTGAGGGCCAGCATGAGCCGCGACGTCTCGCCGCCGGAGGCCACCAGTGCCAGCGGCCGCAGGGGCTCGCCCGGGTTCGCGGAGATGAGGAACTCGACCTGGTCCACGCCGGTGGCGTCGAAGCGCAGGCGCCGCTCCCCGACGAAGGCGCCGGCCGGGTCCTCCTGCTGGGTCAGGCTGATGGCGAAGCGCGCCTTCTCCATGCGCAGTTCGGCCAACTCCTGCTCCACGGCGCGGCAGAGTGCCTCCGCCGCGGCACGCCGGCGCTCAGAAAGCTCGCCGGCCGCCCGGCCAATTTCCCTGAGCAGTTCCAGCTCCCTGGCCTCCAGCGCCTCGATATGTTCGCCGGCGTGTTCGATGCGCGAGAGTTCCTGGCGGGCGCGCTCGGCATAGGCCAGGATGTCCGGGATGGTGTCGCCGTACTTGCGCCGCAGGGAGTAAATGAGGGAGAGGCGCTGTTCGATCTGCTCCAGCCGGCGGGGGTTGAATTCGATGCCGTCGCGGTATTCCCGCATCGTGCGGGCAATATCCTCGATCTGATAGAGCGCGGCTTCCAGCAGGCGGCGCGGTTCCTCCATGCTGGCATCGAAGCGCACAATGTCGGTGAGATGCTCCAGTGCCTGCGAGAGCAGGTCCACCGCCGGCGGGGTTTCCAGCGCCTCGCTCTCGTACAGCGCCTTGCAGACACCGTCGGCCAGCTCCGCCAAGCGCTCGGCATTGGCCAGGCGGTCGCGCTCGGTCTTCAGCTCTTCCTCTTCGCCCGGGTAGAGCTTGGCGGCCTCGATCTCCTGCAGTTCGTACTGCAGGCGGTCCACGCGGCGGGCGATCTCCCGCTCGTCCTGCCGCAGGGCTTCCAGCTCCTGCCGCACGCGGCGCAGTTCCCGCACCAGGGCGGAGACCTGTTCGCGCAGTTCCACCAGGCCGCCGTAGCGGTCCAGGAATCCCAACTGTTCCTGCCGGCGCAGGAGCAGGGTATTATCCCCCTGGCCGTGAATGTCCACCAGGTACTGTCCGATCTCCTGCAGGAGGGACAGGGGCACGGCGCGGCCGTTGACCCGGCAGACGGAGCGGCCGCCCAGGCGCAGGTCCCGCCGCAGGATAAGGGTGAAGCGGTCGCCGGCGGGGGCCTCGTCGAGCAGGTCATGTTCCTGCAGGATGGGCAGGATGCGCCGGCCGGCGGGGCCGGCCACCTCGAACACGGCCTCGACGCTGGCCTGCGGTGCGCCGGCGCGAATCTGCTCCTGCTCCAAGCGGCCGCCCAGCACCGAGGCCACCGCGTCCACGATAATGGACTTGCCGGCGCCGGTCTCGCCGGTCAGCACGTTGAAACCCTCATGGAAGCTGACCTGAAGGTGCTCAATAATGGCGAAGTTCTCGATCGTCAGCTCAACTAACACGTTCCCCTCTGCCACTCACCGCAAACGCATGGACAGTGTGCTGGCATGCAGGACGATAAAGATCAAGAATGTCAGCCAGGGCATGACCCCGATCTGCCACCAGAGGATCAGTATACCCAGTATTCCCCCGAGGACGCCGGCGGCGCTGGTCGTCAGCCACGTGTATTTGCCCCGCCGGCGCCCCACGGCACGGCGCGCCGCCTCGGCGATGCCGCCGCTGATGGGCGGCGTCAGGAAAAACACGAACAGCCATCCGTAGGGCAGCATGGACATCAGCCAGGGCAGGAACGCGCCGACAAAGATGCTGAGGAACAGCGTCACCGCGGCGGCAACGGGGTAGTCCCAGGCTTGCGCGTTGAAGTAATGGGCCTGAAGCTCTGCCACGCATTCCTTACAACGGTAGCCCACCGGCGTCTGCACGGCGCATTCCACGCAGATGGGCTTGTTACAGCGGTTACAGCGCAGGACGGTCTCGACGGTGGGATGATTGGCGCAGTAGAGCACTTCCGGCGCCTCCGCCGGCGCCTGCGCCTGCTGACGGTCCAACCAGGCCAGGCCGGCCAGCGCCTCGGCGTTCCCCGGCTCCAGCTCCAGCACCCGCTGGAAACAGCGGCGCTTTTCCTCGGGCGAATCTACCACGCCGCTCAATCCTAGCCAGGCGGCCGCCGCGTTGGGATCCAGACGCAGAGCCGCCTCAAAATGCCGGCGGGCTTCCTCTTTCTCCCCCACGCGGGCGGCGGCCATCCCCTGACGAATCAGTTCCTCCACCTCTCGGTTCATGTACGCCAATGAAGCTTCTCCACCAGGTTCTGATAGAAGTAGTTCCGCGGCTGGGTGCGCACAAAGCGACAGCGGTACGGGCTGATGGTGACCTGGACCGCATCGCCGTCCACCAGCCGCGTTTCGCCCTGGCCGTCCACGATGAGTTGGGCATGGTGATAGGTGTGCACCGCGAAGGTCAGTTGGGAGCCGGCCGGCAGGACCAGGGCGCGGTTAAAGGCCAGATGCGGCGCCACCGGTATGATGAGCATCGCCTCCAGGTCCGGCGAGAGAATGGGGCCGCCGGCGGACAGCGCATAGGCGGTCGAGCCGGTCGGCGTGGCGACAATCACCCCATCGGCCACATAGGTGGTCAGCGGCGTGTCGTTCACCGACGCTTCCACGTGCAGGACGCGCGCCAGCTCTCCCCTTGCGACCACGACATCGTTCAGGGCGTCGAACGTGCCCAGCGGCTGGGACTGCCGGCGGGCGGAGGCCCGCAACATGATGCGCTCCTCGACCCAGTACTGCCCTTCCAACACCGCCGGCAAGCGCTCCTGCCAGTCCTGCGGAGTGAATTCCGTCAGGAATCCCACCCGCCCCATGTTGATGCCCAGCAAGGGGACGTTGTACATCGCGCTCAGCCTTGCCGCCCGCAGGATGGTGCCGTCGCCGCCCAGGGTGATCACCATGTCCTGATGGTTCAGGTGGGCCAGTTTCTCGCCCTCTTCCAGCGCGGAATCGATGCGCGAAGTAACGCCCCGCACAGCCAGCCATGCGGCGATCTCCTCTGCCAGAAGGCGCGCCGCCGGCAGTCGCGGATGATGCAGGATGCCGATATGTTTCACTGAAGGCGCTCCCCAACCTTCACTGGGTGCATGGACTGCCGGCAGGACCGGCACCCCGTGCACCTCAGGCCGTGATATCCGCTGTGACATCGGTCATTGGGTCTCCCTGACGTGCCAGCAGGGTCAGGGTCTCCGCCACGTTCTCCGCCACCCGCCGCACCTGACATCCCCTCTGGCGCAGGAACTGCTCATCATCCTCGGTCACGCGCAGGTTGGCGCCGCCGACGATGAGCACCCGCCTGGCCCAACTGGCCTCTTCCACCGAAAAGCCGCACGCCGGCGTATGGCGCTGGATGAAGCGCAGGACAGCCGACAGCTCCTCTTTGCTGGCCAGCGGCCGGGCCAGCAGGAGATACAGGTCCAGCCCAGCGGCGGAAGGAGCGGTCCCCGTCTCGCCGGCCGGCGCTGACTCCGGGGAAGCAGTCGGTGCCGGTTCTGGGCGGCAGATGGGCGTGAAGACCACCTCGAAGATGGCATCTGTTTCCAGCTCAAGCTCCACCGCCGGCGCGATGCCGCGCGGCTGGAGCCAGTAGCGGCCGGCGGCCAATGGTGCCAGCTCGCAGTAGTACGGCCCCAGAGCCGGCTTCGACCCCGTCAGCCGCTCCATGCCATCCCATACCTCGTTCCAGATGCGCACCGGCAGTCCGATCTTCCCCTCCACGGAGCAGAGCACCATGGCGAAGCCCAGGCTGGCCGGCCGCTTCGTGATGTGCCAGCGCCAGGCCGGCATCTCCAGCTCCAGATATTTCTCGTCGCCCGAGGCCAAGCTGATGCGGGAGATTTCCAGATTGGTGCCGTCGACGCGCAGGGCATATACCCCGGGGCGCAGGTTGCGGAAGACGAAGGTCTCGTCCTGGCCGACCACAGCTTCCTGTGTGCTTCCATCGCGGGCCATGGATAGGAGCACCTTGCGGCCGGCGCCCCCTTTCAGCTTGCCCTGCAGGCTGGCCGGCGGCCAGAAGGCGAATGGCTCCGGGGCGAAAGTCGGCGGGATGACGTAGGCTTCCTCTTCGTCGCCGCCGACCGGGCGCAGAAGCTCGTACAGCGGCCGGCCCACCTCCGGCTCGACGAAGTCATCGGTGTGAGAACTGCCGGCGCCCAGCGTCATCCCGCTCATCACCGCCACAGCCTCCTCCGCGGAGACGGGGCTGAGGGGTTCCGCCAGCAAACGGGCGCGCTTTGGCTCGGCGCCCAGGAGTTCTACTACGGGCAGGCGGCCGCGCTCCCAGCGGGGGCTGATCCAGGCCCAATCCTCAAAGGCCGGCTCGAAATTCCCCAGGGCGTAGTTGCCCAGCACGGAGAAAGCGGCGCAGAAGAGATAGCCCGGCGCCGGCGAATGTTCCGTGCTGGTGCCCATCAGCGCCCGGGAAATGGCCAGCACCCGTTCGGCGTGGCGCTGGGGAGTGAGGGTTGGGTAGCGGGGATCCAGCCGATCGCCCAGGCGCGGGCCGCCGGCGGTGCCCAGAATGGGGATCGAACGGCCGAGATGGCGGCGGATGCGCAGATCCAGCGCCTCATAGCGGCGCCAGCCGGCCGATATGGTGGCCACCGTGGCATCCGGATCGCGCCGGCACAGGCGCTCCTGGTTCACCTCCTGCCGGCTCATGCCGCCCCAGGCATGGCCGGGCCATTCCTCCGCCAGGGCTTCCTCGTACTCATCCGCCGACAGCGGCCGGCCCATCAAGTTGACCGGGTCATCCGGATACTCCAGGGGCAGGTTGCCGACATGCATGTAATAGGCCTGCCAGACGCCGGCGCGCAGTAGCTCCGCATGGCCGGCCCTGCACAGCGCCCCGACCAGGTCCCACTTCTCCTGGAGGTCGAGGCTGGCCGGCAGGCCCGGCAAGCCGCCGGCCTCCAGCACCATCTCCACGTCGGCGCGCAGGGGTTCTATCAGCCGGGATACCACATCGGCAGGGATATGCGCATCCCGCCAGGCGCGCGGATCGTCCAGGCGCTCTCCCAGCTCGAAATAGCGCACGCCGAGCGCGACATAGCTCCGCACCACATCTTCCAGGCCCTCCGCCGGCCGGCCCGGGTACGGCGCGAAGCGCCAAAGCTGGACGATGGGCATGATGTCATGGTCCAGCAGGAGCTCCGCCAGCGTCTCGCCGCCGGCGTGCCGGAAGCGCACCCACTTCACGCCCAGCAGTTTCAGCAGGGGGAGCCAGCGCTGGCGCAGTCGGCGCAGGCCGGTCGCCGCCGGCTCGCCGAAGGACCAGTGCATCCCGATACCGGTATCCCCCTCTGGCCTCGGAAACTCGTGCAGATCCACGCCTTGTGCTCCTTACATGTGCCTGGCCCGAGCGTACCCCGCGTATCACTCGCTGGTTCGTTTGTGATTATACCTGTCCCCTGTCCTGGCCGCAACTTACTGCTCCGCCGGGACGGGGGAACAGAAAAAGGGGCAGGGTGCCGGCCCCGCCCCTTCTGCATCGGTTGGTGAAAGCTATACGTCCTCGATCTCGCCGGCGATGAACGCCTCCGTCAGGCGGTGTGCCTCGTCGTCGCTGAACTGGACGGGCGGCGTCTTCATGAAGTAGGCGGAGGGAGCCTTGAGAGCGCCGGCGATGCCGCGGTCCAGCGCCAGTTTGGCACAACGCACGGCGTCGATGACTACGCCGGCGGAGTTGGGGGAGTCCCAGACCTCGAGCTTGAGCTCCAGGTTCAGCGGCACATCCCCGAAGGCGCGCCCTTCCATGCGGATATAGCACCACTTGCGGTCTGTGAGCCAGGGGACATAGTCGCTGGGGCCGACATGGATATTCCCCTCTTCCAGTTCGTAGGGGAGCTGGCTGGTGACGGCGCCGGTCTTGGAAATCTTCTTCGACTCCAGGCGCTCGCGCTCCAGCATGTTGTAGAAGTCCATGTTCCCGCCGAAGTTCAATTGGTAGGTGCGGTCCAGGCGCACGCCGCGGTCGTGGAACAGCTTGGTCAGCACGCGGTGGGTGATGGTGGCGCCGACCTGGCTCTTGATGTCGTCGCCGATGACCGGCAGGCCGCGCTCGCGGAAGCGCCGATCCCAGTACTCCTGGCTGGCGATGAAAACGGGGATGCAGTTGATGAAGGCACAGCCGGCGTCCAGCACCTGCTCCACGTACCATTTGGTGGCCATCTCCGAACCCACCGGCAGGTAGTTGACCACCACATCGGTGCGGGTTTCCTTCAAAATCCGCACGATGTCATCGGTGGAGCCAGGGGCCTTGCGCACCACATTCTTGAGATACCTTCCCAGCCCGTCATGGGTCATGCCGCGGTACACCTTGACGCCCAATTTGGGCACGTCGGCGAACTTGATGGTGTTGTTGGGATGGGCGAAGATCGCTTCCGCGAGGTCCAGGCCCACCTTGGTGTCCACCACGTCGAAGGCGGCCGTGAATTCGATATCGCGGATGTGATAGCCGCCCAGGTTGACGTGCATCAGGCCGGGCACCTCCTGATCTTCCGGGGCATCCTTGTAATAGTGTACGCCCTGGACAAAGGCGGATGCGCAGTTGCCGACGCCGATGATGGCGACACGCACCTTTTTGCTTTCAGCGGTCATAGATATGGTCCTCCATGCAGTGTGATGGGCTTACAATGGCGACATTATATGCGCCTTTCCCGTTCTGTAAAATCTCGATAGTCTACGTCGGGGAAAGGATTATCCAGCGCGTAGTAGCGGCCGGCCAGCTCCGCGCCGGCGGCCAGGGCCTCGGGGGTGCCGGCTTCCAGCGCACGCGCCAGCTCCTCGAACCGCTCCAGATGCCCCTGGAAGCGCTCGATGGCATAGGCGCGCGCCTGGCCGGTGGTCACCAGGAACGGCCAGTCGCTGGCCTGCAGGAGGAGCAGTTCGCGCGCGGCCTGGTTCAGGATGTCGCGCGCCGGCCCGTCTGCCTCCGGGTAACGCGCTACCAGCGCCTCCATGCGCGTTTCCGCCTGGTGGATGGGTTCCCACATCCAGTGCGTGTCGGGGTTGTCCCAGGTGAAGTGAGTGCCGCCGGCGCCCCATGAGGACTCCGGCAGGGCCAGCACATCCTCCGGTGGGTGTGCCGTGAGATAATCGGAGGCGGTGGTCAGCTCGACCGTCTCCGAGGCCGCCAGGTTGCGCAGGACCTCCCGGATCCAGAGGATGCCCTCGAACCACCAGTGGCCGAACAGCTCGGTGTCGTACATGGAGACGATGATGCCGTAATCGCCGTGATTATCGCGGGCGTACTCGGTCAGGAGCTGTTCGACCAGGCCGGCGAAGTGCCGGGCATGCTGGTGCGCCTTATATTCCGCCCAATCGGGGTGGTACAGGTCTTTCTGGCCCAGGTCCAGCCGAGGACCGGTCACGCGCCAGTACTGCATGCCCGACACGCCGTCCTTCTTGTGAAACTCCCGGTAGTCGCCGTCGCCGGGGTATCCCCAATCGGCGGACCAGACCTGCATGCTGGTGGGGTTGTTGCGTCCCATCACCGCGACCTCGGTGCCGGCGACATAATAGGGGCGGTAGGTGGTGCGGCGTGTGGGTTCCGTGTAGCCGACGATGGGCACGAGGTAGCGCTTGGGCACCTCCCCATACGGGCCGACGACGCCCTCGCGCGCCTTGCCGATCGGTGTGCCCCCTTCGATAGCATGGGTCTCGCAGAAAAAGAGGCCCAGGCGCTGTTCCGCCAGGAATTCTTCCAGGCCGGGCTTGCGCCAGCGTCCCTGCGGGCCGTCCACATAGTAGGCCGGCCGGTAGGCGCATTCCGGCAGCCAGATGGCGCGCGGCCGGCGGCCGAAGTGGCGTATGTAGCTCCGCACGCCGGTGGCGAGCTGACCATGGATGGAGGAATCGCGCGCCAGCAGGGGCAGATAGCCGTGTGTGGCGGCGGAAGTGAGGATCTCGATATACCCGGCGTCCTGGAGCCGGCGGAACGCTCCGATGATGTCACCGCCGTAGCGCTCGTCCAGGCTGGCGCGGATGTGCGCGTACCACTGGGCGTAAAAGCCGGCCAGGAAGTGCAACTGCCGCTCGCTGACCGGGTCAAAGCGGCGCAGGTCCGCTTCGGCGGCTTTCTGCTTCTCCTCCAAATAGGCGCGCAGGTGCTCCAGCACCAGCGGATCCGCCAGTTGCTCGCAGAGGACCGGCGTGATGCCGATGGTCAGGTGGAAGGGCACCCCTTCCTCCTGCAGGTCATACAGCGCGTTCAGCAGGGGGATATAGGTCTCGGTAGCGGCCTCATGGAGCCATTCCTCGCCGTGCGGCCAGCGGCCGGCGCGCCGGCAGTACGGGATATGCGAGTGCAGGACGAAGGTAAAGGCGCCTATTTTTCGAGAGCTGGTCATTTGCGCTTTCCTCCTCTGGGTCGTTTGGTTGCAGTGGGATGGCGGGGGGATGGCATCGGTTTGGGCGGCAGGGGCGCCGGCCTCGGCGCCGGCGGGGGCGCGAAGCTTGCCCGCCAGCGCATCAGGAAGATGATGGCCATGGCCCAGAGCGCTCCGACGACCGCCGCCATCAGCGCCGGCGGCACCACCACCAGCGTCTGATAGGGCCAGACGAAGAGCAGGGCCAGTCGGCTCAGCACGTTGGCCAGCATGCTGGCCCACAGGCTGTGGGTGACGCGGTAAAGCACGTTCAGCATCAGCGCCGCACAGAAAACGATGCCCAGGTTGGTGAAAAAGGGCAGGCCGGGCACGTGGCCGGCCGGCAGGTACGGGATAGGCAGGGGCGTCAACTGGCTTCTCCAGAACACTACTAGCAGGGCCGCATATGCGACGGAGGCCAGGAAAAAGGTCGGCACCAGGCCCCAGGCCGGCTCGCACAGGCGCTGAAACCAGGCGCGGAAGAGCATCTCCTCGCCGGCGGCTACCAGGAGCACCGCCAGCGTGATTACCACCAGCTCCAGGTTCAGCGCGGGGATGAACAGCTCGTGGCGGGCGAAAAGCCCGTAATAGACCTGTGCGGCGCCCAGCAGAATCCCCAGCACCAGGCCGGCGCCCAGCGCCTGCGGCCAGTTCTGCTCGGTGATGCCCAGGAAATCCGGCGGCTGGCGCTTGACCCACCATGCGTGCAGGCCCGGCAGGAGAATGCAGAGCGCCGCGATCAGCCAGAAAAGGGCCTGTACTTCCGCCAGGGCCAGCCGGCGCTCGCCTAACCATATCCCGCCAATAACCAGCAGGGCGAACAGCGGAGGAAACCAGGCTTCCCATACGGGTTGCCATGCGAACCAGCGCAGGTGCTCACCTTTCATAGCGTGGAAATTCCCCCTCGAGCCTGGTGCAGCGGACGTCCAGAGTATAACACGTCGAGGGACGGGTGTCAACGAGGGCCGCCTGTCCCGCACACCCAGCGGAAGATGAGCGCCCCTTGTAGGGTTTGCGAAGAGTCTTATTCAAACTATAATGGAGCCGTACCGCCGGCCATGGCCTGCCGGCGCCATCGTCATTCCAGAGTCTCAGTACAGGAGGTTGTGCATGGCTCACCGGTTCCCCTCAGACGCATGGATCAAGGCACTGTGTGCCGAGCTGAACGCCAGCGAAGCCTATGCCAACGCGGCCAAGAATTGGGAGGGTGATTTCTACTTCATCGTCGAGGCCGGCGGCCCGCTGGAGAAAGACGTGTGGCTGTACATGGACCTGTGGCATGGCAAATGCCGTGAAGCCTTCGAGGTCACTGACCCCGCCAGCAAATCCCCCGAATTCGTCATGTCCGCATCCTACGAGGATTGGAAGAAGGTGGTGCTGGGAGAGCTGGACCCCATCAAGGGGCTGATCTCCCGCCGGCTGAAGCTCAAGGGCAACATGAACAAGATCATGCGCGCGCCGCAGGCCGCCAAGGAGCTGGTGGCCTGCTGTACCAAGGTGGAAACGGAGTTTCCCGCCTGAGCCGGCCAAAGGCCCTGCTCGCATTCATATACGACGCCAAAGGAGGCGCTTATGTGGTATTTCGACAGCCCCCATATCGTCTATGGGGAGGATGCCCGCTGTGTGCTGGAGACGGTGGAGGGCCGGCGCGCCTTCATCGTCACGGACCCCACCATGGTGCGGTTGGGGTTCGTGGACGAGGTGCGCCGGCGCCTGGAAAGCGCCGGCCTGGAGGTAGCCGTCTTCAGCGAGGTGGAACCCGAACCATCCCTGCAGACCGCCGCGCGCGGCGCGGAGGCCATGCAGGCCTTCGAACCTGACTGGATCGTCGGATTGGGAGGGGGGTCATGCCTGGATGCCGCCAAGGCCATGTGGATCCTGTACGAGCGCCCGGATGTGACCCCGGACTCCATCAATCCCTTCGACACCTATCGTCTGCGGCAGAAGGCGCGGCTTATCACCATCCCCACCACCAGCGGCACCGGCTCGGAGGTCACCTGGGCCATCGTGCTGACCGACACAGCCGAACAGCGCAAGCTGGGGCTGGGGACGCGCGAATGCGTGGCGGACATGGCCATTGTCGACCCGTACTTCGTCCAGGGCATGCCGGCGCGCCTGACCGCCGATACCGGCATGGACGCCCTGACCCACGCCTTCGAGGCCTACGTCAACACCTGGCACAACGATTTCAGCGACGGCCTGGCCCTGCAGGCCATTAAACTCATCTTCACCTATCTGCCGCGCGCCTATCGCGATGGGAAAGACATGGAAGCGCGGGAGCACATGCACAACGCCGCCACCATCGCCGGCCTGGCCTGCAGTAATTCCCTCTTCGCCCTGGCCCACAGCCTGGGGCACTCCCTGGGCGCTTTGTTCCATATCCCGCACGGGCGCGCCGTGGGGCTTTTCCTGCCCTATACCATCGAGTACTCGGCACCCTCCGGCGCGGCGCGCTACGCCGATATCGCCCGCTTCCTGGGACTGCCGGCGGACGACGAGGAAACCGCCGCCTGGGCCCTTTCCGCCCGGGTCCGACAGTTGATGCACGAGATTGACCAGCCGCAGTCCATCGCCGCGCTGGGCATCGCCCGCGCCGATTTCGACGCCCAACTGGAGGCGCTGGTGGATAGGGCGGAGAGCGACTCGCAGACGGTGACCAGCCCGCGCGTCCCTGACCGCGAGGAGTTTGCCCGCCTCTTCATCTATGCCTACGAAGGGCGTCCCATTGATTTTTAGCTCCAGGAGAGCGCTCCGATGTACGGATATATGGGCAGGATACTGTTGGTAGATTTGGCGGATCGCCGGCTGGAGGACATCCCGCTGTCGGCCGAGTATGCGCGCCAGTACTTGGGAGGTTCCGGACTGGCAGCGCGCTATTTGTTCGACCTGGTGGATGCAAAGGCGGAGCCGCTGGACCCGGCCAGCCCCCTGGTTTTCATGACCGGGCCGCTGGTGGGCACGCGCGCTCCTTCCTGCGGCCGGTTCGAGGTGTGCGCCCGCTCCCCGCTGACCGGCTTCTGGGGGGAGGGGAACGCCGGCGGGTTCTGGGGGCCGGCCCTGCGCTTCGCCGGCTATGACGGCATCATCGTCCAGGGCGCCGCCGAGCGGCCGGTCTATCTTCTAGTGCGCGACGGACGCGCCGAACTGCGCGACGCGGCCCACCTGTGGGGCATGGACACCTACGCCGTCCAGCGCGCTGTCCAGCAGGAGGCCGGCGACAGCTCGCTGAAGGTGGCGGCCATTGGGACTGCCGGCGAGAAGCTCTCGCCGCTGGCGGTGATCGTGAATGCCCATGGGCGCACCGCCGGCCGCGGCGGCATGGGCGCCGTCATGGGATCGAAAAGGCTCAAGGCCATTGCGGTGGGAGGCCGGCAGAAAATCCCCCTGGCGGACGCGGACCGCTTTCACACGGCGGCCAAAGAGGCGCTGTCCATCCTGCAGGACGATATCCCCTCCCAGATGCTCCATTTAGGGGGCACGGCGTTCTATGTGGATCTCGGCATGCTGGAGGGCGATGTACCGTCGAAGTATTACACCCAGGGGGTGTTTGACGGCGCGGAGCGGCTCAGCGGCGCGGCCATGGCCGATACCATCCTGCGCCGGGCGCGCACCTGCTTCGGGTGCGCGGTGGGATGCGGCCGCGAGACGAGCCTGCCCCGCTTCGGTGTGGAGGCGGCGGACGGGCCGGAGTACGAGACCATCGCCAGCTATGGGACGCAGTTGCTGAGCGACGACCTGGAGGGGGTGGCCTACGCCGGCCATCTCTGCAACCTCTACGGCCTGGATACCATCAGCGCCGGCAATACCATCGCCTTCGTGTACTACCTGTTCGAGCAGGGCATCGTCAGCGCCCAGGACCTGGACGGCCTGGAAGCGCGCTGGGGGGATATCGGGCCGGCCGTCACCCTGACCGAATGGATGGCCCGCCGGCAGGGCATCGGCGACCTGCTGGCCCAGGGATCGCGCGCTGTGGCGGAGCATTTCGGCGTGCCGGAACTGGCCGTCCATGTCAACGGCATGGAAGTGGCAATGCACGACCCGCGCGCCTATATCGGGATGGCGCTGACCTATGCCACCTCGCCCCGGCCGGGTTGTCATATGCAGGGGGATATGTACATGTTGGACAGCGGCGACGAACTGCCCGAATGGGGCATGACCGCCGGCGCGCGGGACGAACAGTCCGCCGAAAAGGCGCGCATGGCGGCCCTGCGGCAGGACTGGCGCTGTGTGACCAATGCCCTCATCCAGTGCCATCTGGTACATCCGCCGCTGGAGCTGGTGCTGACGATGCTGAACGCCGCCGCCGGCTGGGATATGGATGCCGGCGAACTACAGCGTTGCGGCGAACGCATCTTTCATCTCAAGCGTCTGCTGAACCTGCGCTGGGGTCTGACGCCGGCCCATGACCGTCTGCCGAAGCTTCTGCTCCAGCCCCTGGCCGAGGGCGGGGCCGCCGGCGTGGTGCCGGACATGGACGTGCTCCTGCCGGCCTACTATGCGGCCCGCGGCTGGGACCGGGAGAGCGGCGGTCCCACGCCGGCGAAGCGGGCCGAACTGGGACTGCCGTGAGGGACATATCGCCGCGAATGGGGGTATGACGATGTACTCAGTGAATGATGTGGTGAGGGGGCTGGCCGGCTGGCCCTGGCCGGAGATCGGCCTGCGGGGCGCCGGCATCCTGCTGACATGGCTGGCCGTATGGCTGGTGAACCGCAGTGTTTGGCCGCGCCTGCGGCGCCGCTTGAGCGAGCGGCGGGGCATTGCCGAGCGCGAGATTCAGCCGCTGAGCACCCTGCTCACGTATGCGCTGATCACCGCCGGCATTCTCATCACGCTGGCCCTGGCGAACCTGACGCCCCTACTGTACAGCGCGCTGACTGCCGCCGGCGTCGCCGGCATCATCATCGGCTTTGCGGTCAAGGACCTGGCCTCTAACTTCATTTCCGGCCTCTTCATCCTGCTCGACAGACCTTTTGTCGTCGGGGATGTCATCAAGGTCGGGGAATTCGCCGGCACCGTGACCGACATTGCACTGCGCACCACGACCATCCAGACGTTTGATGGGCCGGCGGTGTTCATACCCAACAGCATGGTGGCGACCTCGCCGGTCACGAATTTCTCGACGGCGGAACTGCGGCGCGTAGGACTGACCGTTTCGGTGTTTCAGGATTGTGATATTCAGCGTGCCATGTCGCTGGTGGCGGAGCTGGCGGAGCATGAGGAGCGCGTGGCCAAAGAGCCGGCGCCGTCCGTGTACGTGGAGGGCGTGCGCGACGGGATGGTGACGCTCCAGTGGTACGGCTACGTGCGGCCGGCGGACGTGCTGACCGTCCCGTCTGACCTGCGCCGGCGCATCGTGGAGGAATTTCGCCGGCAGGGCATCCGGCTGGGCATGCCCGTCCAGTTGAACCTGACGCCGAAATATCTCGAAACCGGAGCAACACGCATATCGCAAAGGGCGGAGATGCAAGATGGAGCGACAGAAGGGCCTCACCTTTGAGCAGTTCCAGATCGGCGACACGGTGGAGAGCGCCGGCCGCACTATCACCGAGGCGGACATCGTCGCCTTCGCCGCGCTGAGCGGCGATTGGAACCCCATGCATGTTGACGCGGAGTACGCCAAGAACAGCATGTTTGGCCAGCGCGTGGCCCACGGCCTGCTGGTGCTGTCGGTGGCCTCCGGGTTGGCCATGCGGTTGGGCTTTATGGAGGAGACGGTCAAGGCCTTCCTGGGCCTGGATTGGAAGTTCCGCTCCCCGGTCTTCATCGGCGACACCGTGCGGGTGCGCGCCACAGTCAAGGCCAAGCGGGCCATGCCGCGCCTGGGCGGGGGCATCGTGGTCTTCGAGGTGCAGGTGCTGAAGCAGGACGGCAGTGTGGCGCAGAAGGGGGAGTGGGAGGTGCTGGTCGCCGCCGGCGAGCCGGCAGAACCATCAATGTCTAGTTGACAGTCACCTCCCAGGCGACTGTCAACTGGGTGCGGAACCCTCAATATCCAGGTGACAGGTACAGGTGACAGTCACCTTAAAGGTGACTGTCACCTAGAGGGCGTCATTCCACGACCACCTGCCCGCGCTTGATGACCATCTGGACGGGATTGGTGCCGAAGCGATAGGGCAGGTGGCGGTAATTGGGCAGGTCCAGGATGATGATGTCGGCCTGCTTCCCCTCTTCGATGCTCCCCACCCGATGGCCCATGCGGATGGCGTGGGCGGCGTTGATGGTGGCGGCGGAGATGGCCTCCGCCGGCCACAGCTTCATATATCGGCAGGCCAACGCCAGCATGAAGGGCATGGATTCGCAGTAACAGGTGCCGGGGTTCAGGTCGGTCGCCAGCGCCAGCGCCCCGCCCTGGTCAATGATGGCGCGCGCCGGCGTGTAAGATGGATGCGCCAGCCCGAAGGGGGTGCCGGGGAGGCTGACTGCGATCGTAGCGGAGCGGGCCAGCAGGGTGATCTCCTCCGCCGGCGTGCAGACCAGATGATCCGCCGAGACCGCTCCCAGCTCCACCGCCAGGCGTGTGCCGCCCAGCGGTTGGAACTCGTCCACGTGGATTTTGAGGGGGAAGCCCATCCCGCGGGCGGCCTCCAGGATGCGCCGGCTCTGCTCCAAGGAGAAGGCCCCGTCCTCGCAGAAGACGTCGCAGAAGGGCAGGGGGCGCTCCTGCTCCCGGTAATAGGCGGCGACCGCCGGCAGCATCTCCTCGATGACCAGCTCGACGAAGGCATCGGCCCGGCCGGCGTATTCCGCCGGCACGGCATGTGCCCCCAGAAATGTCGGCACCAGTTCCACCGGCTGTTGTCCTGCCAGCCGGTCCACGACCCTCAGCATCTTCAGTTCATCGGCCGTCGTCAGGCCGTAGCCGCTTTTGGCCTCGGCGGTGGTGGTGCCGTGGGCCAGCATGCGGCGCAGGCGCGGCAGGGCCTGGGCGGCCAGCTCTT
>JACIWP010000005.1:0-2697 GCA_014360855.1 Anaerolineae bacterium | reverse complement strand
CGTGCGGCGCACGGTGTTCATGATGCCCCCGCCGGCGGCCATGATTTCCATGTACGTGGCCCCCTTCAGCCGAAGCTCGAACTCATCCTCTCGGGAGCCGGCGAACAACAGATGGGTATGCGGATCAACGAAGCCCGGCATGACCACGCGGCCGGCGGCGTCAATTTCCCGCCGGGCCTGCACCGCCGCGCGCAGTTCTGCCGTGGTGCCCACGGCGATAATTTCCCCGTCCGCGACCATCACGGCCCCATCCTCGATGATGCCCAGGTCCTGCATGGCGGCACCGCGCTTGGGGCCGGCCGGCGATGCCAGGGTCAGGAGCTGTGCGGCGCTGTGAATCAGCAGATCGGCGCGCATGATCACCCTCCGCATCATGGGGCGTCTGCGGCCGGCGGACGCCAGCGCTCGAACGAGGCGATCTCGTTCAGGGGCCGGCGGCCCGGCACGGGAACCTCGTGCGCCGGCAGGCCGACGGGCATGGTGCCCATCAGGCGGAAGCGCGGGTACGGGATCTCCAGGAAGCGGCAGATAGCCTCTTCCTCGGAGTCGAAGTGATGCAGGGAGGCGGCCAGGCCGGCATCTACCACGGCCAGCCAGATGGCATATTGAAGCATCCCCAAAGACTCCCGTGCCCAGCTTTCGACGCGCTCCGCCGGCGCATAGGTGGTGATGCGCAATTGTTCATCCACGATGGCGCGGTCCAGGAAAACGAAGAAGACCGCGCTGGCGCCCCGATAGCCGTTCAGGCGCTCGAGGAATTTCTCCACGGGGCGGCCGGCGCGTGCCTGGCGGCCGGCGGCCTCGATGACATCCCACAGCTCCGCCAGCCGCTCCCGCACCACCACGATATGCCAGGGCTGGGAATTGTACGACGAGGGGGTCCAACGCGCGATCTCCAGGATGCGCTCGATGGTTTCGTCGGAAATTGCGGCGGGGAGGACCTGGCGCACGGAGCGCCGGCGGTGCACCAGGTCCCAGAGACTCGGGTGTTCGGACATAGGTTATTCCTCGGGCAGCATGGGGATTTTGATGCCGTGCCGGCGGGCCGCGGCGATGGCTTCCGGATAGCCGGCGTCCGCGTGACGCACGATGCCCATGCCCGGGTCGGTGGTCAGGACGCGTTCCAGCCGGCGGGCGGCCTCGGGGGTGCCGTCGGCGACGATGACCTGGCCGGCGTGCAGGCTGTAGCCGATGCCCACGCCGCCGCCGTGGTGGAAGCTCACCCAGGTGGCGCCGCCCACCGCGTTGATCAGGGCATTGAGGATGGGCCAATCCGCCACCGCGTCCGTGCCGTCCCGCATGCTCTCGGTCTCGCGCCGCGGCGAGGCCACCGAGCCGCAGTCCAGATGGTCGCGGCCGATGACGATGGGCGCCGAGACCTCGCCTCGTGCCACCATGTCGTTGATGAGCAAGCCGAAGCGGGCGCGTTCCCCGTAGCCGAGCCAGCAGATGCGCGCCGGCAGACCCTGGAAGCGCACCTTCTCGCGCGCCATCTTGATCCAGCGCACCAGGTGCTCGTCGTAGGAGAATTCACGCATGACCACTTCGTCAATCTTGTAAATGTCCTCTGGGTCGCCGGACAGGGCCACCCAGCGGAAAGGCCCCTTGCCCTCACAGAAGAGCGGCCGGATATAGGCCGGCACGAAGCCCGGGAAGTTGAAGGCGTCCTTGACCCCGTAGTCGTAGGCCCGCTGGCGGATGTTGTTGCCGTAATCGAAGACCACCGCGCCCCGCTTCTGGAAATCGAGCATGGCCTGCACCTGCCGCGCCATGGAGGCCATGGAGCGCTTTTCGTATTCCTTCGGGTCGGTCTGGCGCAGGCGGTTGGCCTCCTCCAGGGACATGCCGGCCGGCACATAGCTCAGCACGTCATGGGCCGGCGTTTGGTCGGTGACGACATCGGGGATGATATTGCGCTCCAGCAGGGCGGGGTAAATGTCGGCGGCGTTGGCCACCAGGCCGATGGACTTGGGCTCGCGGGCCTCTTTGGCGGCCATGACCAGGTCCAGAGCTTCCTCGAAATCGTCCACCACCACGTCAATGTATTCCTTTTCCAGCCGGCGGTGGGCGCGTTCGGGGTCCACTTCCACGACGAGGGCCACCCCCTCGTTCATGGTGACCGCCAGGGGTTGGGCGCCGCCCATGCCGCCCAGGCCGGCGGTCAGCACGAAGCGGCCGCGCAGGCTCCCGCCGAAATGCTTGTTGGCGACGGCGGCCAGCGTCTCATAGGTGCCCTGCAGGATGCCCTGGGTGCCGATATAAATCCAGGAGCCGGCGGTCATCTGGCCGTACATGATCAGCCCTTGCTGGTCCAGCCAGTCAAAATGTTCCTGCGTCGCCCATTTGGGCACGAGGTTGGCATTGGCGATGAGCACCCTCGGCGCGTCCGGATGGGTCTTAAAGATGGCCACCGGCTTGCCGGACTGCACCAGCAGGGTCTCATCGTTTTCCAGCTCGCGCAGGCATTTCACGATGGCGTCGAAGGCCTCCCAGGAGCGGGCGGCTTTGCCGCGCCCGCCGTAGACGATCAGCTCCTCCGGCTTCTCGGCCACTTCGGGGTCCAGGTTGTTCATCAGCATGCGCAGAGCGGCCTCCTGAAGCCAGCCCTTACAGCTAATTTGTGTGCCGCGCGGCGCCCGAATCACACGCGCCATCTTTTCACCTCCTTGTGTGGGATGTCTCGCTGAGGATGAACCA
>JACIWP010000004.1 GCA_014360855.1 Anaerolineae bacterium | reverse complement strand
GGACCGCGCCGAACGGCTGGCGCTGGGGAAGCTCTTACCGGCGCGCGGCCGGCGCCTGCTGGAGATCGGGGCCGGCTTCGGCCGGCTGGCCGACCTGTATGCCGGCTATGACCAGGTGGTGCTCTTGGACTACTCCCGCACCATGATCCAGCAGGCGCGCGAGCGCTGGGGCCATGACCCCCGCTTCCTCTTCGTGGTGGGCAACGTGTATGACCTGCCCTTCCTGCCCGGCCGCTTTGATGCCGTCGTCATGGTACGGGTCATCCATCATCTGGTGGACGTGCCGGCCGCTTTCCAGCAGATCCGCACGGCCCTGGCAAAGGATGGGGCCTTCGTCCTGGAATTCGCCAATAAGCGCAACCTGAAGGCGGTCCTGCGCTATGCCCTGCGCCGGCAGGCCGAGAACCCCTTCCTTCTCCCGCCCTATGAGTTTGCCCCCCTCAACTTTAACTACCACCCGGAATGGATGCGCCGGCAGTGGGAAGCGGCCGGCCTGCGTCACGAGGCGCAGTTGGGGGTCTCCTACTTCCGCGTGCTGTGGCTGAAGAAACACGTGCCGGCGAAGGCCCTGGCGCGCCTGGACGGGTGGCTCCAGCGCCCAGGCGGCGCATACCCCATCGCTCCCAGCGTCATGGTGCGCCTGCGCCCTACCGGGACCCCCCAGCCCTTCACCGCGGAGCCCCTGTTCCGCTGTCTGGCCTGCAATACCAGCCTGGAATCGACGCCGGCCGGCCTCCACTGCCCGGCATGCGGGCGCTCCTGGCCCCAGCATGAGGGGGTGTACGACTTCAAGGAATAATAAAAGGGGATGGGAATTTAATCTTGGGTTAATCTGCCGGCGCCATACTTGCCACAGCATCCGACAAGGGCAGTGTATCCCATGATCACCGTGCGCGGGCTCACCAAATATTACGGCAGTCTGCCGGCCATCCAGGACGTGTCGTTCGACGTGGCCGCCGGCGAGGTGCTGGGATTCCTGGGGCCGAACGCCGCTGGCAAAACCACCACCATGCGCATCCTCACCGGCTATATGCCCCCCTCCGCCGGCAAGGCCGTGGTGGCGGGCTATGACGTCGTCGAGCATTCGCTGGAAGCCCGCCGGCATATCGGCTATCTGCCCGAATCGGTGGCGCTCTACCCGGAGATGAGCGTGCGCGCCTACCTGGAGTTCATGGCCGCCCTGCGAGGGGTGGGGCCGGCGCGCCGGCGCAAACAACGCGTGGATGAGGTCATGGCACGCTGTCAGGTCGCCCATATGGCCGACCGCCCGATCGGCAAACTCTCCCGCGGCTACCGCCAGCGCGTGGGATTGGCCCAGGCCCTGGTGCACGACCCCGAAGTGCTGATCCTGGATGAACCCACCGTCGGGCTGGACCCCGCCCAGATCATCGAGGTGCGCGACCTGATCCGCGAGCTGGGCCGTGACCACACCATTATCCTCAGTACCCATATCCTCTCCGAAGTGGAGCACGTCTGCCAGCGGGTGATGATCATCCACGAGGGGCGCATTGTGGCGGAGGATACCCGCGATCGCCTGCGCGCCCGCCTCAAAGGGGGCGAACTGCTGTATGTGGAGATCGCCGGCGCGCCTTCCGAGGAGATTACCGCCGGCCTGCTGGGCCTGCCGCATGTGCAGGACGTGCGCCCCCTGGGGGATAACGCCTATCAGGTGACCTGTGCCCTCGGCAGTGACATCCGCGCCGGCCTGGCCCAATTCGTCGTGCAGAAGGGCTGGCAGCTCCTCGAACTGCGGCGGGAACGCATCAGCCTGGAGGAGATATTCCTCCAGCTCACCAGCGATGAGCCGCGCCCAGACCAGGCGCCGGCCGGCCGCTGACCATGGAGGCAGAGGACCCGCTATGCGTAATGCCTTCCTGATCGCCAGACGAGAGCTGGAAGCGTATTTCATCTCCCCCATCGCCTATGTGGTCACCGCCGCCATGCTGGTGGTGCTGGGCTATTTCTTCAGCGTCATCCTCTTCGTCACCCGACAGGCCTCCCTGCGCCCGCTCTTCGGCGGCAGTGCCCTCATCGTCCTGCTGTTCGTGCTCCCCCTGCTCACCATGCGCCTGCTGGCGGAGGAACAGCGCAGTGGTACCATCGAGCTCCTGGTCACCGCGCCAGTGCGCGATGGGGAGATCGTCCTGGGCAAATACCTGGCCAGCCTGGCTTTTTACCTGCTGATGCTGATGCCCACGCTGTATTACCCGGTGGTGCTGGAAGTGTTTGGCCGGCCCGATTGGGGCCCTATCCTCACCACCTATCTGGGCATCATCCTGCTGGGCGGCTCCTTGCTGGGCGTGGGCACCCTGGCCTCCTCCCTCACCAGCAATCAGATTGTGGCCGCCGTGCTGGGCGTCGGTATGGCGCTCCTGCTGTGGCTCATCCCTTCCCTGGCCGGCTTCGTCAGCGGCCCGCTGGCCGATGTCCTGCAGTACCTGGGGCTCTCCAGCCATATCGCGGACTTCGCCAAGGGGATCATTGACACCCGCCATGTGGTCTATCACCTCAGCATCATCGCCGCCAGCCTCTTTCTGGCCACCCGCATCCTGGAAATAAGGAGGTGGCGGTAATCATGCGCCGGCTTTCTGCACCCCCTCCCAGCACTGCCCTGTACGCCGGCCTGCTCCTGGTCCTGGCCGGCCTGCTGACCGCCCTCATCCAGGGGCGGTTCTCCACCATCGCCCTGGCGCTGATCGGCGCCGGCGCCCTGCTGTGCGTGCTGTTCATCCTCCTGCGGCCAGCCGCCGTCCGCCAGGCCCTGCGCGGCCGGCAGGCGCGCTACGGCGGCTCCGCCGGCCTGATGACCATCGCCTTCCTGGCCATCCTGGTGCTGATCAACTTCCTGGCGGGCCGGCATTCCCTGCGCTGGGACCTCACGGCCGAGCGCGCCTATTCCGTCTCGCCGCAGGCCATTCAGATTCTAAAGGGCATCCGCGAGCCCATCACCATCACCGGCTTCTTCCTGACGAACGACGCGCGGCGCGAGCGCCTGCGCGACCTGCTGGAGGAGTACCGCTATTATACCGACAAACTCAGCTTCGAGTTTGTGGACCCGGAGCTGAAGCCGGCGCTGGCGCGCAAATACGGCGTGACCAGCTACGGCGTGTTGGTGCTGGAGCGCGGGGCAAAGCGCACCATCACCTACGCCCTGGACGAGCAGGAGCTGATCTCGGCCATCTGGCGGCTCTCCCAGGACGAGCCGAAGACCATCTATTTCATCACCGGGCATGGGGAGCGCGACCCCTATTCCTTCGAGGCAGACGGGTACGCGACTATCCGCCAAACGCTGGAGCGCAATAATTACATTGTGAAGACGCTGAACCTAGCGACCATCACCGACACGCTGCCGGCGGATGCCGCCGCCCTGGTGCTCGCCAATCCTAAGGTGAACTTCACCCAACAGGAGCGGGAGCATTTCATTGACTACCTGTACCACGGCGGCAAGGTGTTCTGGCTGATCGACACCAACGCCGGCATGATTGACCCCTACATCTTGAGCGATTGGGACGTGCGGGTGCGCGAGGACCTGGTCATCGAGCCGCGCAACGCCTTCTTCGGAGAATTCGCCTCCCCTATCATTGACCGCTACCCGGAGCATGCGATCACGAACGGGTTGGGCGGACGCTCCACCCTCCTGCTGTATGCCCGGAGCATGGAACTGCTCCAGCCGGCGCCCCCCAATATCACTGCCAAGCCCATCCTGCAGACCAGCCCGGACAGTTGGGGGGAGACGAAGATCACCAGCGACAGGATGGCCCAGTTCGATGAGAAAGAGGACACGCGCGGCCCGCTGGTGCTGGGAGCGGCCATGGAGGAAAGCATGTACGGCGGCCGGCTGGTTGTCATCACCGACGCGGACTTCGCCGCCAACAGCGTGCTGGACTCGGTCAAGGACGCCTTTGCCAATGAGGCGCTCTTTGTCCAGGCGGTCAACTGGCTCACCGAAGAGCAGGATATGATCGCCATCAGTGCCCGCACCATCGAGGAGCGCCCCATCATCCTGACCCGGCCGCAGATGCGTCTGATCCTATATTCCAGCACCCTGCTCCTGCCGCTGGTTATCCTGGCCGCCGGCGCCGCCGTCTGGTGGAGCAACCGCTAGGTCTGCGCGCAAAGGAGGACGGGATACCATGAGGTGGCGTTCCACCATCATCTTGGTGATACTAGCCCTGCTGTTGGGCCTGTTCGTCTATTTCACCGAACTGCGCCCCGGCCCCTCCAACACCACCGAGTCCATCACCGTCCTGCAGGACGTGCATGTGGATGATGTGACCGAGTTTCGCCTGCAGAGGGATCAGCGGGCGCTGGAGGCCTATTATTCGGCGGAGGAGGGCTGGGTATTGCGCTATCCGGTTCATGCGCCGGCGGACAGCGACCGCATCCGGCAGGCGCTGGGCTTCCTGGTCTACGCCCACGCCAGCCGCGTGCTCCCGCCGCGCGAGATCACCAGCCTGGCCGACTATGGGCTGGTGACGCCGGCCCTGCAGTGGCGGTTACAGCTCCGCACCGGCCGGCAGATCCTGATCCTGGTGGGCGATCAGACGCCGCAGAAAATGTACTATTACCTGAAAAAAGGGGATGACGAGAGCATTTACATTGTGGCGACAAACCTCGTGGAGGTGTGGAATCAGCTCCTGGATGTGCCGCCGTTTCCACCTACCCCCACTCCCACCGCCACCGCGGCGTCAGTACAACCGTAATGCGCGATCAACGCTATGGTGTTGGTGAAGAGGGAATGCCATGGAGCATCTGGCAGAGGAACAGGCGAGGATATCCTCAGGCGATCTGGATGGAGAAGCAATAGGAGACGTGGAAGGCGAACTGCTCGCCGGCCTGTACTACGAGCAGGAATACGACCCCAACGAGATGGTGGACCTGGCCCCGATGGACGACGGCGCCAGCGACCCCCTCAGCATCTATCTGCGGGAAATCGGCCGTGTGCCCCTGCTGACCCCGCAGGAAGAGGTGGAGCTGGCAAAACGCATCGAGCTGGGCCGGCAGGCACGCCGGCGGCTGGCGCGGAACGGTGGGCTTCCTCCCGAGGAGCGCCAGCAACTGCTGGAATATATCCGCATGGGTGAGCGAGCGCGCCAGCATCTCATCAAGGCCAATTCACGGCTGGTGGTGAGCATCGCCAAGAAATACGCCGGCCAGGGCGTGCCGCTGGCAGACCTGATCCAGGAGGGCAACCTGGGGCTGATGCGGGCGGTCGCTAAATTCGATTACCACCGCGGCTATAAGTTCTCCACCTACGCCACCTGGTGGATACGGCAGGCGGTTGCCCGTGCTGTTGCGGACCAATCCCGCACCATCCGCCTGCCGGTGCACATGTACGAACAGCTCGCCAGGCTCCGCCGCACCGCCCGCCAGATGAGCCAGGAACTGGGGAGGGAACCGGCCCCCGAGGAGCTGGCCCAGGCCCTGGATATGCCGGCCCGCAAAGTGGAGGAGCTGATGCGCCTCGCCGACCTGCCGGTCTCGCTGGAAACCCCGGTGGGCGAGGATGAAGATTCTGCCCTGGGGGATTTCATCGAGGACCGGAGCATGCTGTCGCCGGCGGATGCCGCCACACGGAATATCCTGCGGGAGCTTCTGGACGAAATGCTGAGCCAGCTCCCGCCGCGCGAGATGCGTATCCTGAAAATGCGCTTCGGCCTGCAGGACGGCCGCTACCATACGTTGGAGGAGGTCGGCCGGCGCTTTGGATTGACGCGCGAGCGCATCCGCCAGCTGGAGGTGCAGGCACTCAACCGCCTGCGCCATCCCCGGCGCGCCCGCCGGCTCAAGGATTACCTGCGCTGATCCAGCGCGCCGTCGTGTATTCAGCGAACCACCCGCGGGTATAGCGCCCGCGGGTGATTTGTTATGCGCTTTTCCTAACGCTGGGCCTGAAAACTCGCCGAGATAATTATTCGTCATTTGACGAATAATATGGGCCGGGGCACAGCACCGCTGTGCTCCGATTATGGCTGCAGGATCAAGGGAAGGAACACCTGCTGACCGATGGATTTCACCTCCAAGGTGCCGGCCGGCCATATGTCGTCAGGGAGCGGGCGGCCCTGCGCGTCCGTGACCCTCAGCCTCTGCATGGTGTCGGGATGGTACCAACCGATGCCGATGCGATAGCGGCCGGCCGGCAGGCGCGGCAGAGCGATGGTGCGCGGCTCCACAATGATCTCGCCGGCATCCCATATGCCCGTCGGATAGTTGCCCAGGAGCGGCGGGCCGTCCACGCCGGCCACCCATTGTCCCTGCTCGTCCAGGAGATGGACGAACAGGATGTAATCGGCGTCCGGCCGGCGCAGGGCCTGGAAGCGCAGGAGCATTTCCAGCCGGGCACCCGGGGTGGCCGCGGCCGGCAGTTCCACGCCCAGCAGGGCGATCTCGTCGCTGAAGCGCGCCTGCGCCGGCTGAAGCGGCTCCGCCGCCGGCTCTTCCGGCGCGATCTTATATCGGCCGAAAATGGCAGAATAGCCCACGAAGGCGCCCGAGGCATCGCTCACCGGCAGATGCGCCAGCGAAGGGTCATCGAGGAACAGCGTCACCGCAATGCGACCCAGGCAGGGCGCCGGCCGCTCCGACTCAATGGGGATCCATAGGACTTCCCGAAAATATGTCCCCGGTTTCCATACCGAAGTGGCATAGTTCCCGCGGCCTGGGTAGAGCAGGACCTGGCCGTAGGGCTGGTTCTCGGCGCCCAGGGCGTACACGCCGAGGGTGTAGTTCTCGGATGTCGTGCCCAGCACCTTCCAGTACAGCGTTACGCCCACCGCATGGCCTTTGGGGACGGTGGCCGGCCACACCTGGTAGGCATACAGCTCCGCCAAATCGCCGAAGCGCACAGCCAACGGCTGGGCATCGGGCGGCAAATCCGGCGCTTTGGTCTCTGCCGGCGCGGCATAGGCCGGCGCGATGACGGCGAAGGGCAGTATCAGCGCGAAGCTCAGCAGACCGATCCCCAGCACGCCGGCGGCGGTGCGCCGGAGCCGCGCCGGCCACCACCAGAGCAAGCCCAGCCCAAGAAGGACGCTGATGGCCGGCAGGGCCGGCAGCATCATGCGTCCCCGCAGGATCGGCTCGCCCTTCATCAGCTCCCGGAAGAACAGCAGGAAGCCCAGGGAAAGACACCCGAACCCCAGTAAGAGGATGACAGCCCGCAGTCGGTTGGAGGTCTGCCGGCGGAAGAGGCATGCCGTCACGGAGCACAGCGCCAGGCCGGCCAGGACAGCCAGGGGGATATAGGCCTTTTCGGGCAGTCCCACATTGCCCCAGCCGAAGGAAGCCCAAAAGGTCTGAAAGCCGTACCATACGGCGTAGCCTATCTGCGGCAGGGTGACATGGGGCAGGGGCTCCGCCCCCAAAATCGTCCGCCAGAATTGGCTCAGGACGTCAGCGTCGCGGGAGACCAGATAGCCGTACTGCCGCAGGTTGCGGAGGTACCACCAGCCGGCCACTGCCGGGACGCTCAACAACGGCACACCGAGGACCAACAAGCCGTGGCGCAGGGCGCGCCGGCGCAGGAGACGCCCGAGGGCGACCAGCAGGGCCAGGATCACCAGCGGAAGCAGTCCCAGCGCGGTGTATTTGGTCAGCAGGGCCAGGGCCAGGCTGATACCCAATCCCAGCAGGCGCGGGAGGGTGATGTCTTCCACGATCAGCAGGCAGGCGTAGTAGAGGACCAGCGCGCCCAGCACGGCGATCAAGATGTCATTGGTGACCACCGCCCCGATGAAGAGGTACTGGGGGAGAAAGGCGGCGATGGCAGTGCTCAGACCGACGACGGCCGGCTCGCGGGGGAACAGCGCCCGCGCCAACCGGTACACCGCCCATACGCCGGCGGTGCTGATGAGCACGGAGATCAGCCGGGCCAGGTGCAGGGCCAAATAGGTGCCGCGGTAGGGGAAGCGCTCTGCTTCCCAATCGTGCACGGCCATGTTGACGCCCGTCTGTCCTGTGCCGGCGGCGGCATATGGGTTGGGCACGGGCGCGATGTTATCCGTCGGGTTCACCAGCGCGATGGGGACAGCCGCCAGGATGTAATACAGTGGGGGCTGGGTGGATTGGTCATAGCCGAACAGGTCGGTGAGGGGGGCATCGCCGGCCGGCAGAGTTCGGTACCTGGCCAAATACTCGGCGTACTTGTAATGCGCCCATTCGTCATGGGCTTCCCAGGCCGGCACCATGACGCTGTACAGCACGCCCAGGCAGAGGTGCAGGCCCAGTATCAGGCCCACTAGCCAGCGCGGCAGACCTTTTCCATTCCTGGAATGCTCGGCCATCTCCATCAACCTTTCGCTGTACCGTCCTCTTGATGGGCTTCGCGCTGGCGAGGGGATTATAGCATAGGGGTGGGGGCGCGGCAAACCTCCCCGTACGCGGCCTCAATGACATCAATGGCCCGGGAAAGTGGAAACTCGACGACGGCGCGCGCTCGCAGGCGCCGGCCCAGGGTCCAGCGCTCCGCCGGCTCCCTGGCCAGTCGGCATACGACCTCCGCCAGCGCCTGGCTGTCCCCTTGGGGGATGAACACGCCGGCCTCCCCCAGGTACTCCCGCCCCACCGGGGTGTCCAGCGCCACCACCGGCAGACCCATCGCCATGTAGTTCAGCAGTTTGACGTTGCCCTCCGTCTGAGAAAGCTTGAGGCTGACCGCCGCGTCCCCCAGCGCCAGCCATGCCGGCAGTTCGAAGTACGAGACCGGACCGGTGAACGTAACCCGCCGGCCGATCCCCAGGGCCTCGGCCTGACGCTGGTATCTCTGCATGTGCGGAAAGCCCATGACCAGCAAATAGGCGTCGATCTGTTGGGCGACCTGGGCGAAGGAATGCAGGAGCAGATCAATGCCCTGATACGGCGCCAGCAGGCCGACATACACCAGCAAGAAGCCGTCCGCTGGGATGCCCAGGGCCTGGCGCCGGCCCTGCCGCTCCTCGGCGGAGAGCCGCCCTGGCGCGAAGCGCTCGGTGTCCACCACGTCGGGCACCACGCGCACCTTCGCCGGCGCGATACCGAAATCCTCCATCAGCCAGCGCGCGGTGTGATGCGTGTTGGCCAGCAGTCGCGCCGGCTGACGGTCCACCCAGCTCTCCAGCCGGCGCAGAAGGCCCAGCACCCAGTGCCCGGGGGGAAATGTCTCATGCTCCACCACCTCACTGCTGAGGCTCCCCTGCAGGTCGGCCAGCAGAGGCACCCTTGCCAGGCGGGCGATAATCGTCCCAATGAGCGCGCCCTCGTGGAGGAAGGCGTGGATGACATCCGGCCGATGCCGGCGCGCCGCCCGCCAGGCCGTGCACAGCAGGAGAAGATCCAACAGGAGACGGTGCCACGATGCGCCGATCTCGATGCGCCGGCGCCAGGGAAGCGCCGGCGTCCGCACGATGGACAGGCCCGGCACATCCCGGCCAGAATGATAGGTGCACAACAGCACCTCGTGCCCACGGGCGGTCAAGCCGCGCGCCTGTTCGTAGATGCGCACATGACAGCCGTAATCGGCGAAGAAAGAGGTGGGGGCGATCATCAGCACCCGTCTGGGGCGCGCCGCCGCATTGGTACCCTGCATACAGGCAGATACCCCTTTCCGGAATGGGGATGGGTTGGGCGAAAGCCGGCTGGCAAGAGAAGAGCGGCCAGGGCCGGGCTGGTTGGCACGGCCGGCGGGCCGCTCACAGCGTGCCAGGGGCCGGGACAGGGCTGGCGTCAGGCCTTGTATTTCTTGGGCTTGCCTTCCTGCCAAAGCTTCCAGCGGAAGCGGGCCAGCTCCTTGAAGGCGCGCTTGATGACGTGCAGGCGGGCGCCGGTCTGGGAGCCGGCGGTGCGCGGCAGATGGGTGACCGGCACCTCCACAATTTTGTAGCCGGCGCGCTTGGTCCGCACCAGCCACTCCGCGCTGAAGGTCGCCCCGCGCGAGGCGATCTGCGGCCCGATGTTGGTGATAATCTCGCGCTTGAACAGCTTAAAGGCGCAGTCAATATCGCGGGCAGTGTAGCCGAAGAGCAGGGTCACCAGCGTGCTCCAGCCCCAGCCGTACAGCACGCGATGCCAGGGGTCCCGGCGCGGCGCCCGATAACCCACCACCATATCGGCATGCTCGATATGGGGGAGCAGTTTGTGGATCTCGTCCAGCACGAACTGCCGGTCGCCGTCAGTGAAAAAGATCAGCTCTTTGGTGGCGGCCGCAAAGCCGTCATATACCGCCGCGCCGTATCCCAGGTTGGTGGGATGTTCGACCAACCGTACCTGGGGATATTTCTGCGCTTTCTCCCGCACCACGTCGGCCGTGCGGTCCTTACTGCCGTCATTGGTCACGATGATCTCGAAGTCGTCGGTGATCTGGCTCACCACCCGCACCGCATCCTCGATCATGGCACCGATGTTGGCTTCTTCATTGTACGCCGGCATCGTCACCGAAATGCTGTACAACGTTCTCCCTCCTCTTCCAAATAGTGGCATATTGTTGGATCGGTTTATTTCTTCTTTCCGCCCCCAGCGCGGCGGAACATACGGGCTCCCAGCAGGGTCTGCCAGTAGCTGGGGACTTCCTGGGCAGGTGCGGCACCCTCGGGAACAGGCCCGACCACCCGCTCCTTCATCCATTTCTCGCGCTGGGTCAGCGCGTCCTCAAACATACCGCGCAGTGCTCCCTCATCCCGAGCTTCCAGGGCGGAGCGCATCTGGTACAGCGTCTGGATGAGGGTGTTGACCCAGCGGGTGACGTTATCGGCGTCATGGATCAAGAGGCTGGCGGCGGCCCCCGCATCGGAGATGGCCATGGCGGTGGCCGAGGCAAAGCGCTCGCCGGCCAGCCGCGTGATCTCGCGCCATCCCGGGGAGCGTGCCGCCGACTCCATCAGCGCGCCGGCCACCGCCAGCGGCAGAAGCTCCACGCCGGCGATCAGACCGTCATGCTCCTCGGCGTCCAGGAAATAGGGCTGTGCGCCCAGCGCGCTGACCATGTCCGCGGCCAACTGCACCGCTTCGGCGGTGGCGCGCGGCGATGGACACAGGCAGAACAGGGACTTGTCGAACAGGGTCTCGCTGGCTCCCTCGGGGCCCTGGGCCGCCGGCAGGGGCTGGTAGGGTATCGGGTTCCCCCCGATGAAAGAGACGTGGGCCGGCAAAATCCGTTCCGCCCATTCCAGCACCGGCCGCTTGATGGTGCAGGTATCCAGGATGATGCATCCCTCTTTCAGGTCGCCGGCGATGGCCTCCAGGGTCGCTTCGACGGCGGAGATAGGGATGGCCAGCAGGATGACATCGGCGTTTTCCACCGCCGCGATCAGGTTCCAGGCGGTCTGGTCCACGGCGCCCCGTTTGCGCGCCCGGGCGGCCACCTCCGGCTCGCGGTCGTGGCCGACGATGTCAAAGTTGCCGCCGGCCCGCTTCAGTGCCAGGCCCAGCGAGGTGCCGATAAGGCCCAATCCAATGATGGTGATCTGTGCTTTGGGAGGCATTACCCCCTCCTTCCCTTAATGGGAGTTATCCAGATGCTGGAACAGCTCCAACAAGGCGCGGCGGTGAGCATCTGGGATCTCTCCCGCCGGCCGGTGATGGTGGCGTATCAGCCAGACGGTCAGCTCCTCACAGCCAGCGGCCTCGGCCAGCTCTGCGCCGATCTCCGGGTGATGGAGGTGCACCCAGAAGGGCCGGCGCCAATCCTGCCGCTCCTCCTCCCCCAGGGTATGGAGCAGGGCCGGCTGTCCCGCCTGCAGGAGCACCACCGCCGTGCGGTGAAAGAGCGTCAGGTGACTGCGGGCCTTGCCGGCGTCATGCAGGAGCGCCGCGGCCAGCACGGCCGGCTCCACCACGCCGGCGTCCCGTAGTGCCAGCGCCACATCCATGCCGTGGCGCTGGTCCTGACGCGGCAGTCCCTCGAACAGCTTGGCGGCGGCCGGCGTCAGCAGGGAGCGCGCCCATTCGCGCTCCGCCGGCGAGAGCCGCGCCTTCAGCGCCCGCAGGAACTGCGATACCCGATAGACTGCACCCATGGGTCAGAAGCCCAGGAACAGTTTCAGGAAGAAGGCGAACGCCGGCCGCATCAGCATGCCCAATGGGTCAACGGGCAGTATCCAGCCGGCGGCGAACAATCCCACCAGGATAATAGGGCCGTACTGCTCCAGCCGGGCGTACTGCAGTGCCCAGCGGCGGGGCAGGAGCCCCAGGGCCACGCTGAATCCGTCCAGCGGGGCGATGGGAATCAGGTTGAAGATGGCCAGCCCGATGTTCAACAGGATGATGCTGAAGAGGATATCCCCCAGACCCGGGAGTACGGCGCTCCCCCGCAGTGACAAGGGCAGGTTGCCGAAGCGGATGAGCAGAGACACCAGGGCCGCGACCACCAGGTTGGAAAAGGGGCCGGCGAAGGAGGTGATGGCCATGCCGGCCTTGGGGCTTGTGCGGAAATTCCACGGGTTCACCGGAACGGGCTTGCCCCAGCCCACGCCGGCCACCAACAGCATCAGGCTTCCCAGCGGATCCAGATGGCGCAGGGGGTTCAGCGTCAGCCGGCCCATATTCTTCGCCGTCGGGTCCCCCAGCCGAAAGGCGGACCAGGCGTGCGCCGCCTCGTGCACCGTGATGGCTATCAACAAGGCGATAATACGCGAGATAATATCGGCAAAGCTCAAGCCGCTGAAGAGCATGGATCCCTATCCTTTCATTTTCCCCCGCAGGAAAACCTGCGGGCTCTTTCCTCTTGATTATAGCATACCTGCGCGAGAAGCAGAAACTGTGCGGCGCCGGGGTATTCCATATGCCTGTCGTATCCAGACGTTTCGCAGTGGGACGCCTTTGTGTTATAATGCCGGCGGAATCCCAAGGCGAGGTCATTTCTGCGGGGAAAAGGGAGATGGTGATGTCAGAGTATCGGGAGATCCGCATGGGGCAGGTGGTGCAGTTGCGCAAACCCCATCCCTGCGGGTCCGATAAGTGGGTGGTGGTGCGGTTGGGCACGGATATCGGCATCCGCTGTCTGGGATGCGGCCGGCGCGTGCTGTTGCCCCGCAGTACGTTTCTCAAACGGGTCAAAAAGTGGCTCGATGAACCGCTTCCAGATGCCGCCGGCACATCTCCTCCCCAACTTCCGTGAAGGACAAGCCTGCTGGCATGAGCTCGGAGAGACACCAGGGCTTTCTCAGCCTGTTGAATAACCCAGCCTTCGTGCGTCTGTGGTTGGTGGAGACCATCGGGCTTTCCGCGCAGAACGGCATTCACTTTGCCCAGATGGTCGCCATCGAGCATCTCACCGGTTCCACAACCTATGTGGGCTTTATGATCCTGGCGTTCAGCCTGCCGGGGGTGCTGTTCAGCACGCTGGCCGGCGTGGTGGTGGACCGGCTCTCCAAAAAAACGGTGCTGGTGGTCTCCAACCTCCTCCGCGCCTTGAGCATCTTCGGGTATGTGCTGGCGCTGAAACTGCTGACGGGCTGGCAGGCGCTGGTGGCCATGTATCTGGTCACCTTCGTCTCGGCCACGCTGGGGCAGTTCCTGGCGCCGGCCATGTGGGCCAAGGTGCCGCTCGTCGTCGGCGAATCCAATCTGCTGGCGGCCAACGCGCTGTTCAATCTCACCTCCATTCTGGCGCAAGGCATCGGCCTGCTGGTGCTGGTGCCGCTGGCGGTCAAGTTCCTCGGTATTCCCATCACCTTCCTGATCCTTTCCGTTGCCTATTTGGCCGTCACCGGCCTGGCGATCAGCCTGCCGCCGGACCGGCCGGCTCCCCGCGCGGCGCCGGCCGCTGTCTCGTCCCTGCGCCGCACCTGGCACGAACTGCGCGAGGGCCTGGCCTTCGTCGTCTCGCGCCGCGAGATCGCTATCCCGATGGGGCACGTGACCCTTATCGCCACCCTGCTCATGGTGATGGGCATGATGGCGCCCGGTTTCGCCGCCCGCGTGCTGGGCATGTCTGCCGAGGACGCCGTGTATATATTCTCGCCGGCCGGCGTGGGCATGGCGCTCTCCACCGCGGCCCTGGGCCGCTGGGGCCGCCGGCTGGCGCGCGAGGCCTGGGCCAGCCTGGCCCTGATGGGCTCTGCGCTGGCCTTTGGCCTGCTGGGATACCTCAGCCGTGGGCATCTTTCGGCCCGCGCCCCGCTGTTTGAGATTTACCCGGGCCATGCCTTCACCCTGACCATGGGCATCATGGCGATCGCTCTGCTGGCCGGCTTCTGGATGGCCACCCTCAACACCGTCTCCCAGACCGCCATCCAGGAGCGCTCGCCGTCCTACATCCGAGGGCGCGTCTATTCCGTCCAGTTCCTGCTCTCCAACCTGATCGGCATCCCGCCGATGCTAGGGTTGGGCGCGGTGGCCGACACCCTGGGCATTCCCACCGTGTGCTTTATCCTGACGGGGTTAATCCTCATCACCTGGCTTATCACGTTGGCCAACATGCCGGCGGTGTACCGCGCTCGGGTGCAGGAGCGCTGTGCCGCCGACATGGAAGCCGGCCGCCGGCAAGTCCTTATCCTGGCATCCCAGCATGATCGCGGCGCATGGAACGCCGGCCTGGCCCTTCAGCAGGCCCTCACCGCGCTCTCGGATACTGTTCAGGTCACGCTGGCCGATGTCCTGGACTATCAGCCGGCGTTCATCCGACGCCTGAGCGCATGGCTCCGCCGGCATGCCGGGCCCGGCTCCTGGCTCGATACACGACTGCGTTCCCGCCCTGCACTCGCGCGCTGGCGGCTGTCCCTGGCGCAGGCACTGCTGGGGCCGGCGGTGCGCGCCCTCTTGCAAGCTCTGCGGCCCGAGGCGGTGCTCTGTCTCGATCCCATGCTGTGTCATCTGTGCGGCCGCCTGCGCCGGCGAATGGACCCCTTGCCCAGCGTGATAGCGGTTATCCCACAACTGGCGCGCGTGGACCCGCTGTGGGCGCAGGGTGAGATAGACTGGTGCGTGGTCCCCACTCAGATGGCGGCCGAGAACGCGCGCGCCGCCGGCATACCGCCGGCAAAGGTCCACGTCCTCGGCCTGCCTATCCACCCCTCGCTGTCCGCAGAAGGGCTTCCCAAAGATCAGATGCGCCGGCAGTTGGGCTGGGATGAGCACCTGCCGACGGTGCTGGTGGTGTGCGGCCGGCGCTGGAGCCGCTCCTTCTGGGAGTGCTGTCGGGCGCTGGCGGAGAGCCGGCAGGCGATGCAAATAATAATAGCCGGGGTCTCGTCTCCCCGCCGCATGAGGCGCCTGAAAAGCCTGCCTTGGCAGGTGCCGGTGCGTATCCTGCCTTTCGTGGAGCATCTGCCGGCGCTCCTGCAGGCCTCCGATGTGTTGATCACCCGCGCCGGCTCCAGCATCATCGCGGAAGCGCTGGCGGCGCGGTTGCCGGTGCTGTTACTGCCGGAGGAGGGCCAGGATGATGCCAGTGTGGCGCTGGTGGTGGGGGCCGGCTGTGGCGCGGTGCTGGACCCGCCGGCCCATGTGGGCATGGTGCTGGCCGAATGGCTGAGACCGGCTAATCCTCTGCTGGCGGAGATGGCGGAGCGCGCCGGCCGTCTGGCCGACCCGCACGCCGCTGTCCGGATCGCGGCCCACGTGCTCCGCTGGATGGACGAGGAGAGCGGCGCGGCGGTTTCGGATTCCGCGCACGTTGTGGTACAATATGAGAATCCGGATGCAGTGCAGGATACGGGATGAACGAAGCGGGAGACTGGGGAATAATCGGTCATGTGCCGGTCGTGCGCCTTCTGCAGGCGGTGGTGGAACAGGGCCGGCTGTCCCATGCCTATCTGTTCCTGGGCCCGCCGCAGGTGGGCAAGCGCACCTTGGCGCGGGCCTTTGCGCGCGCCCTCAACTGCCAGGCGGAAGATGCACGCCGGCCGTGCAACGCCTGCCGCTCGTGCCGGCTGGCGGCGGCGGATAAACATCCCGATATTATGACGGTGCGGGGCGAGGGGGAGAACGGCGCCATCCTGGTGGAACAGGTGCGCGCCATTCGACGGGAGGCCAGCCTTTCCCCGATGGAGGGGCGCTGGCGGGTGTACATTCTGTGCAACGTGGAGTTCGCCAACGAGAGCGCGGCCAACGCGTTATTAAAGACGCTGGAGGAGCCGCCGGCGCATGTGCTCTTCCTGCTGACCGCCTCCTCCGAGGAGCTGGTCATGCCCACCATTGTCTCCCGATGCCAGAAAGTGCTTCTGCATCCCCAGCCGCGGGAGGTTATCGAAGAGGCACTGCGCTCGCGCTGGGGCGTGGGGGAAGAAACGGCGCGCCTGCTGGCGCGGCTGAGCCAGGGGCGCCCGGGGCGGGCGCTGGCCATGGCGTCCTCGTCCGAACTGCAGGCTTTCCGGCAGGCGCAGTTGGAGCGACTGCTGGAATTGCTCTCTGCCGGCTGGACGGAGCGCCTGTGGGCGGCCGGCAAGCTGGCCCAGTCTCCCGACGCCCTGCCCGAAATGCTGGCCGTATGGCTGAGCTGGTGGCGTGACCTCCTGCTGGTCCAGCAGGGCCTGGAGGGACGGGTCGTCAACCTGGACCGCACGGAGGAACTGCGGCGCTACAGCGCCGGCGTCTCGCGCGAGCAGGTTTTCGCCGTGCTGACCGCTTTACAAACCTGCGCAGATGCGTTACAAAAGAATGTGAACGCGCGCCTGGCCATGGAATGGCTGGTCATGCGGATGCCAGGCGCGTTACCAGGAGCTGGATAACGATGCCAAAGGTAGTTGGGGTGCGTTTTGGACCGGCCACGAAAATTTACTCGTTCGACCCGGGGGAATTCGATGATCTACAGGCCGGCGATTACGTCATCGTGGAAACCGTGCGAGGGCGCGAGCTGGGGCGGGTTGTCCAGCCCCCGCACGAGGTCCCGGAAGGGGAAATTGTGGGCAAGCTGAAGCCGGTGGTGCGCAAGGCCGAACCCTGGGACCTCCTGCTGGCCGAGTCCTTCGCCGCTAAAGAGAAGGAAGCGCTGGAGATCTGCAAGGCTAAGGTGGCGGAGCATCAGCTTCCGATGAAGCTGGTGCGAGCCGAATATAACTTCGACGGCTCGCACCTTACCTTCTATTTCACGGCCGAGCACCGCGTGGATTTTCGCGCCCTGGTGCGGGATTTGGCCAAGACGTTCAAGACGCGCATCGAACTGCGCCAGATCGGCGTGCGCGACGAGGCCAAGCTGATGGGGGGGCTGGGGCCCTGCGGCCGGCCGCTGTGCTGTTCCACCTGGCTGTGCGAGTTCGCGCCCACCTCCATCAAGATGGCCAAACAGCAGGACCTGCCGCTGAACCCCTCGGAGATCTCCGGCATCTGCGGCCGGCTCCTCTGCTGTCTGAGCTACGAGCATAATTTCTACGCCGAGGTCAAAGCCCGCCTGCCGAAAGTGGGAAGCACCATCACCACCCCCGAAGGCCCGGGGAAAGTGATATCCCACAACGTGTTGGCCGGCACGGTCCGGGTACAGCTCCCCAGCGAGGCGATCATCGAGTTCCGGCCCGAGGGGCTGGAGGACCTGGAACCGTACCTGGCCGATGTGAAAGGGACCAAGCCGGCGGGTGCGCCGGCAGATCTGCTGGCCCATATGGAAGAGGATATCGCCAGCCTGTTCGCCGGCCCGGTGGAAACCGCTGAAGGGCCGGAAGAGGTGGTCGAGGAGGCCGAGGAAGAAGAGCTGGTGCCGGAGCGAGAGGAGAGCGAGGCGCCGGCGAGGGGCGGCGGGAAGGCGGAGCGCCGTAAGCGCAAAAAGAAAAAGCGCCGCGCTGCGCGCGGCGCTTCGTAAGCCTGGCTCTGTCTCACTGCCCGGGGCGGTGCTGGCCAGCCAACGGTCCGGCGCGCTCCACAGCGCGCCGGAGCTGGATCGTCCCTTTAGCGCGGTTCGACGACCAGCCGGACCGCGGTGCGTTCCTGCCCTTCAATTTCCACTTCCGTGAAAGAAGGGATGCAGATCACGTCGATGCCATCGAGGGCCAGATAGCCCCGGGCGATGGCAACGGCTTTGATCGCCTGGTTCACCGCGCCGGCGCCGATCGCCTGGACCTCGGCGCGCTTGCTCTCTCGGATGACACCCGCGATCGCCCCTGCTACCGCTGTGGACCGGGACCTCGCTGAAACCTTGATGACTTCCATTGCCAATGCCTCCTCGGGTGCTCCCCTGTCGTGTTGAATGCTCGGCCGTTTGTGTATGCGAGTCCGCTGACACAGTCAGAGAGGTCCTTGCGCGCCCTTCCCTGGTCTCCAACAGGGGCCGATGAGCAGTGCGGCTGTTTGGACAGCCGGCGTCCCACCCATTCCCTACGCTTGCTAAACTCCTTGCTTATTATTTTAGCAGAAATACGACATAAAAGCAAGAGGGCGCGAAAAATTCTTTCGCGCCCTCTTGTGACCGCTTGTATCAGGCTTACCGGGCGTAATCCACTGCCCGCATCTCGCGGATGACGGTGACCTTGATCTGCCCGGGATATTCCAGGTTTTCCTCCACCTTGCTGGCGATTTGCTTGCAGAGCTGGATGGCGGCGTAGTCGTCGATCTCCTCCGGCTTGACGATGATGCGGATCTCGCGGCCGGCCTGGATGGCGTAGGACTGCGCCACCCCCTCGAAGGAATTGGCCAGCGCCTCCAGGGATTTGATGCGGTTGATGTAGTTCTCCAGCGATTCCCTGCGGGCGCCGGGCCGCGCGCCGGAGATGGCGTCTGCCGCGCTGACCAGCACTGCCTCAATACTTTCCGGCTCCACCTCGCCGTGGTGGGCGGCGATGCAGTTCACCACTTTGGCGGATTTGCCCAGCCGGCGGGCAATATCCGCGCCGATGGCGGCGTGCGGGCCATCCACGTGATGGTCCACCGCTTTGCCGATATCGTGCAGGAGGCCGCCCTCCTTGGCCAGGGCCACATCCGCCCCTAACTCAGCGGCCATGGCGCCGGCCAGGAAGGCCGTCTCCAGCGAGTGCACCAGACAGTTCTGCCCGTAGCTGGTGCGGAACTTCAACTGCCCCAACAGTTTGATCAGCTCGGGGTGCAGGCCGTGCACGCCGGCCTCGTAGGCGGCGCGCTCGCCCTCCTCGATGATTTCCGCCTCCAGCTCCTCCGCGGTGGTCTTGACCACTTTCTCGATGCGCGCCGGATGGATGCGGCCGTCCTGCACCAGCTTGTTCAGCGCCCGACGGGCGATCTCCCGCCGCACCGGGTCGAAGCTGGAGATCGTGACCGCTTCGGGCGTGTCGTCCACTACCAGGTCCACACCGGTCGCCTCTTCCAGCGCACGGATGTTCCTGCCGCCCCGCCCGATGATGCGTCCCTTCATGTCATCATTGGGCAGGGATACTGTGCTGACCGTGCTCTCCGCCACCTGGTCAGCGGCCAGGCGCTGGATGGCCAGGGCGATGATCTCGCGCGCCTTGCGGTTGGCGGTTTCCTTCGCCTCCGCCTCCACCTCGCGGATAATGCGCGCCATGTCCTGGCGGGCGTCCTGCTCCACGGTCTGCAGGAGCAGTTCTTTCGCTTCTTCCACGGTGAGGCCGGCGATGCGCTCCAGTTCCTTCAGGCGCTGGGCCTCCATTTCTTCGAGTTCGTTCTGTTTCTTATCCAGCAGGCTCTGGCGCTGGTTGAGGCGTTTCTCGCGCTTTTCCAACTGCTCCAGCCGGCGGTCGAAGTTCTCCAGCCTCGCCTGGAGGCGTTCCTCCTGCTTTTCCAGCTCCCGCCGCTTGCGCTCCAGCTCCTTTTCCACGGCATCCCGCATCCGAATCCCTTCGTCGCGTGCCGCCAGCTCGATCTCCTTGGCGCGCGCCTCCGCCTCCGCCAGCATCTGCTGTACCTTCGTGCGGGCGGATTCCAGCTTGGATTCGGTCAGATACTGCTTCACGAAATAGCCGAGGAAAAAGGCAACCACCGCCGCGATGCCCGGGATGATGATCATCAGCCAAAAGTTGCCATTTCCTCCCATAACGTATTCCCCCTATGATATGTCCGAGTGTTGTGATGCGGATAGTTCGTCCAGCGATTCCTGATATTGTTCCTGATGTTCGCGCCATAATTGCGCCACGACGGCCGAGACCTCTTCGCCGGCAAAGCCGCGGCGCAGTAAAAAGGCGCTCAACTTGCGGTAGAAGCCGGCACGGTCCTCGCCCTGGAGTCGCGCAGCGCGCCGCCGTGCCAGCTCCTCCACTGTCTCCCGCTCCACGGGGACCATTTCTCCCAATACTTCCGCAATGATGTCTTCGGCCACGCCCTTCTGGCGCAGTTCCTGCCGCAGGGCATAGATGCCGCGCGGCCGAAACTGCTGGCGGTTTTCCACCCACCAGCGGGCAAAGGCTCGGTCATCCAGATAGCCCAATTCCTGGAGCCGCTGGATGACCGCTTCCAGGTGCGCCGGCTCCACCCCTTTGCCGGCCAGATACCGCCGCATTTCCGCCATACTGCGCGGCCGGTGGCCCAGGAATTTCAACGCCCGTTCGTACGCCCGAGCGTGCGCCGCCGCGGCCGCCAGACGCTCCAGGTCTTCCTGGTTGAGCGCCTGGCCCACCCGCAGGCGGCCGGCTTCGAGCGCCGGCACCGCCAGGGCGAACTCCCCGTCCAGGTACAGGTTCACCCAATCCGAGCTGTTCTTTTGAAAGGTCAGCGCTGTGATGACCCCGGGCGCCGGCGCTCGCCTTGGCATGGCTTGGCTCCCTCCCGAAAACAAAACGCAAAAAGCTGCAGCGAGCTCGCCGCAGCTTCCGCTATCAGGGGCACTACGCCCCCTTTATCAGTTGCAGTGCTTTGCGTGATGGAAGCGCGTCTCAACGGCAGTCGAGCGTGGCCGGCGGACAGCAGGCAACCCCCATGTCCCCTGGTTCGGGGAAACCGGGACCCTGCCCATCCGCTATATGCGGTTGTCCGCTGTATGCTGTGCCGGCCAATGCTCGGCTCATTGTGTGTGACTCTCGTCGCAGTCGGTGTTCCATGTATCTGCACTGGCCTGCGGGACTGCGCAGTGCCAGTCAGGGACGCAACCCATCGCGAAAGCTGCAGCGTTGTGCTGTTGGTCGGTCCTGCCGGCCGGGTACACTAAGTGCCAGCAGTGGCCCTGGACTGTCAGCGTTGTCGGTTCGGTTTCCTCTCCTCACGAAGCTGAGCCGCCGGCTCGTTACTCCTTGTCTTCCGCGCTTTTGACCCCTTTGGTGGTCGGCGCTGGCGGGATGACCGATTTCGCCGGCCCTCGCTCCACGTATTTGCGGGGCGGCAGGCCGGCCTGCTCCCGGATGCGGGCCTCAATCTCGTTGCAGATCTCCGGGTTCTCCCGCAGGAAGCGCTTCACATTCTCCCGGCCCTGGCCCAGGCGCAGGTCGCCGTACGAGTAGAAAGAGCCGCGCTTGTCGATAATGCCGTATTCCGTGCCGATGTCGACGATGTCCCCCTCGCGGGAGATGCCCTCGGCGAACATGATGTCGAACTCAGCCACCTTAAAGGGCGGGGCCACCTTGTTCTTGCGCACGGTGGCACGGATGCGGTTGCCCACCACATCGTTGGCCTCTTTGATGGCGGCCACCCGGCGCAGGTCCAGGCGCACGGAGGCGTAGAACTTCAGCGCCAGACCGCCGGTGGTGGTCTCCGGGTTGCCGAACATGACGCCGATCTGCTGGCGGAGCTGGTTGGTGAAGATCATGGCGGTGTTGGATTGGCGGATGGCGCCGGCGAGCTTGCGCAGTGCCTGGCTCATCAGGCGGGCCTGCAGGCCCATATGGGCGTCGCCCATCTCACCCTCGATCTCGGCACGCGGCACCAGCGCCGCCACCGAGTCAATCACCACCACGTCCACCGCGCCGCTCCGCACCAGGGCCTCGGCGATCTCCAGGGCCTGCTCCCCCGTATCGGGCTGGGACACGAACAGATTGTTGACATCCACCCCGCACCGCGCGGCGTACACCGGGTCCATGGCATGTTCCACATCGATGAAGACCGCGGTGCCGCCGGCTTTCTGCGCCTCAGCGATGATGTGCTGGGACAGCGTCGTTTTGCCCGAGGATTCCGGGCCGAAAATCTCGGTGATGCGCCCTCTCGGGATGCCGCCCACCCCCAGGGCAATATCCAGCGCCAGGGACCCCGTGGGGATAACCTCCACATCCAGATTGGTGCTCTCGCCGAGCCGCATGATGGCACTGTCGCCGAAGCGGCGGCGCAGGTTCGTGACCGCTGTCTCTAACGCCTTCAAACGACCTTCCGTATTCTGTTCTGGCATCTTGTGCTCTGCACTCCCTACCGCCGGCGGCTGTGCCGGCGCATGAAAAAGTTCCAATTTTCCTACTATTGAGATTATAGTCCCAGTATATGCTTCTGTCAAGCATTGTATTACAAACGCTTGTGCGGCATGTCGTACATTTGCGCCGTCAGGGCGCCGGCTCCAAATTGTAGGTCAGGCTCTCGATGCGCCAGCCGGCCGGCGTGCGCACCAACGTCCAACGGTCGCCTGCCGGCGATACCTCCTCGCCGATGCGCGTGGTGGCGGTCACCACCGCCCGATCCCCTGAGATCGCGATCTGCAGATCGGCCGGCGCCGCCTGCGATGGGTTGCCCGGGAACACCAGCGTGATGTAGCGGTCGCGGATGGCATAGTACCCCTCCCACACCAGGTCATCGGAGGCATCGTCCGGCGTGTGGCGGGCGTCCACCACGCGACCATTTTCCACCCATAGGCTCATCAGCAGGTCAATGTCTTTGTCCACGACCCCGCGTCCTTCCATTTCCAGCACCCAGGCGATGGCTTCTTCGTCGTTGGCCGGCTGAAGGGACGGCACTGCCGCCGGCGCGCCGGCGGTGGGCGTCGGCGGGACGGCCGTTGGCACTGCGCACGCGCTGGGGAATACCAGCGTCGCCAGCACCAGCACTCCAATATGTATCTTGCGTAGCAGTTCCCGACAGCACGTCCGCATCATCGCTTCTCCCAACATCTATTCCTCGGGTGAATGGAACAGCCGATGCAGTGGGGTGAATCCCCGCCGGCGGCGCTCGATCAACTGCTGACGGTAGCGGTGCCGGCCCTCACGATCCAGCTCCTCCAGCATCAGGCGCACCGTCTGCATCACCTGAAGCGGGTCAAAAGGCTTGGTAATATACTCCACTGCCCCCTGCTCCAAGCCATGCATGATGTCCAAGTCCGAGGAACGCACGCTGAGGAAAATGACGGGCAGGCCGGCCGTCTCGGGGTCCGCTTCCAGCCGGCGCAGTACTTCCAACCCATCCATACGCGGCATCATGATGTCCAGGATAATCAGATCAGGACGGGCCTGCCGGGCCAGGGCGATAGCCTCCGGCCCATCGCCGGCCTCCAAGACCTGATAGCCCTCGGCTTCCAGGTTCACGCGCAGAATGTCGCGAATGCCCGGCTCATCATCCACCACCAGCACCGATTTCCCCATCCTATCTCCTCCCGCTTATAGGGCCGGCGCCGATCCCTGGCTCGCTGGTTCCCACGCCGGCGACGGCAAGGGGAAGCGCAGAGCGCCCGTTTCCGCCGGTGCCTCCCCATGATACACTATCACCCGCACCTCCAGCATATCCCCCGGCCGGCACCCCAGGCCGGCGTAGGGCAGGGCAAACTCCCATATGCCCTTGCTCGCGGCGGCGCGGGGCAGGGTCCCTGCCGGCACCCAGCCGGTGCCCTGCTCATCGGGACGGAACAGTTCGGCCCGGTCGCCCCGAAGGCGTATCTCCCAGTGCGCCGCGATCCAGTCGGCGGCCGGCGGCATATGCCGCGGCAGGGCCTGTGGAATGCCGGCGGCGCCGGCCTCCAACCGCGTCAGGTAGATGCTGACCTCGCGCCCCGCCAGGTCATCGCCCCCCTCCAATCGCAGGAACAGCTCGTTGCCGTCGCCGCCCACGTACAGCCTTTTCAGCGCCGCGCTTCCCCTCTGCATACTGCCGCCGGCCGGCGATAAATCAAGATAGCCGGCGTTGCGCCATCCATCCCCCGCTTGGGGCGCGGCGGTGAGCGCCGGCCGTACGGTCCCCTGGGGCAGGCGCACCCTCTGCAGGCGCGCCGGCTCCACCGTGATGGGAACGTCCAGCCACGCCGGCACCGGCATGCCCAGCGTGCGGTACAACGTGCGCAGATGCTCGCGGAAGGTGAGGTCGAACAGGTTCTCGCCGGCCGGGTTGTTGCGGCTGTAATACCACCAGAACCAGTCACTGCCCTCGGCGATGTATATCGCCTGCCAGGCGCGCTCCAGCAGGGCCGGCGGGGCCTCAGGATGCGCCTTCTGCCATGCCACCAGATCGTCGCGCACCCGCTTCAGATAGACCCAGGCAGTGTTCTGCGCCGGCTCCCCGATCCACGTCTCCAGGTTGCCCCCGATCCAGGAACCAGTGGCCAACTGCGGTAGGCTCTCCCGCACCCCGAAGCGCTCCAGATATTCCGACACGGTGACCGGACAAATATATTCGCGCTCGCGCGACAGGCGCTCGTACAGCCGGCGCAGGAAGGGATCGCCGTTGTGCTCATATTCCTCCCAGGCATTCTCCCCATCCAGGATGATGGAGACCAGGAAGGGCTGGTCCAGGTGCAGGACCTTGTCGCGGATCATGTACAGCCTCAGCATCAGGTCATTCACCGCGTCCTCGGCCTTCATGTGCTGATAGACGAAGCCGATGCGGTCCGACAGCTCGCGGTCGCGAAAGATGATGGCCGGCGCTCCCGCAGACCGATCCGCGCGATAGGGTTGATACAACACCTGCGGGCGGGTGACGTTGCCGTGCTCGTCCCGGTCAATGGATACCCCCAGACTGCGCGCCAGGATGGCCTCATCCGACGCGAACCAGCGGAACCCCCAGCGCGCCAGCATGGGCACCATTTCGGGACAGACCGCCCCTTCGGACGGCCACATGCCCTGGGGCGGCGCGCCGAACAGCCGCTGGTGGTACTTCACAGCGCGGCGGATCTGCTCCTCGGCGTCCTCGGGGTGGGCGAAGGCCGGCGCCGGCAAGGGCGGGCCCGGGGAAGCGCGTCGGGCGGTGGAGGTGTCTATCAGCAGGGGCAGGATGGGATGATAATATGGCGAGACGCTGATCTCGACCTGGCCGCGCGCCGCCAGCTCCTGATACGCCGGCAGGACGCGGGCGATGATCTCCTGCTGTTTGGCCAGGATGCGGGCGATGTCCCGCGTCGAGTAGCCCGAACCCTTTGCCACCAGGGCCGCCAGCTCGGCATCCCGCTCCAGCCAGTTGGGGTCAATCCAGGCCAGGTTGAACCAGGCCGCCAGGTCGCGGTAGTACTGCTCGGAGAAGTAGGCCGGCATGTCCGGGGCGGCCTGCCGCAGGTTCAGCAGGCGCCAGTAGGGCGGATAGCGCTGGATGACCCGATGCCAGTTGATGTGGAAGAAGAAGGACAGCAGGAACCTCTGCTCGTCCGGGGTCCAGTGTTCCTGCCGGCTGAGGGCCTGACAGCGATCCTCCGCCTCGCCGGCGGCATACATCAGCAACTGCTCGGCCAGGCTGGGCACCATGTTGAAGGTGACATGCACCTCCGGATAGGCGCGCACCAGCTCCGCCATGTGGAGATAGTCTTTGGTGGCGTGCAGGCGCACCCACGGCAGGGAAAATTCCCCTGTCTCCAGGTGGCGGTACCAGGGCTGATGCATGTGCCAGATGATGGCAACGTATAACGGATGGCTCATGGAGATACTTCCCCTTTTGTGCCTCGCCGTTGGGCGCGACAGGCAGGCGAGATATATAAAAACAGCCGGCCTGGAACCCGCCGGCTGAGACGCTCATCCACTGAGAATCCCATTCCCTCGCTTCCCCCGGGTCATGACGCCGGCTTGGGCCGCAGATGGGGGAAGAGGATGACCTCGCGGATGGAATCGCGGTTGGTCAACAGCATGGTCAGCCGGTCAATGCCCATGCCGAAGCCCCCGGTGGGCGGCATGCCGTACGATAGGGCGGTGAGGAAGTCCTCATCCATGCGGTGCGCTTCCTCGTCGCCGGCGTCATAGGCCCGCCCCTGCTCCAGGAAGCGCTGTTCCTGGTCATCCGGGTCATTCAACTCGGTGAAGGCGTTGCAGATCTCCATCCCCCCGATGAAGCCCTCGAAGCGCTCCACCAATTTGTCGGAACCGGGCTTGCGCTTGGCCAGCGGCGAGATCTCCACCGGATAGTCGATCAGGAAGGTCGGCTGGATCAGCTTCGGCTCCAGGTAGTTGCTGATCAGGGCATCGATGAGCTTGCCGCGGGTGGCCTTGGGCTCCACATTCCCGCCGATGGCGCGGATGGCCTGGTACAGGCTCTGGGCATCGGGATAGGCCTCGATGTCAATGCCGGTCTCCTCGATAATGGCCTGGCGGAGCTCGCGCCGGCGCCAGGGCGGGGTCAGGTCGATCTCATGCTCTCCATAGGTGATCCGCAGTGTGCCCAGCACCTTCTGGGCCACGTAGGCGATCATCTCCTCGGTCAGGCGCATGACATCGTTGTAGTCGGCATAGGCCTGGTAAAACTCCAGCTGGGTGAATTCCGGATTGTGCTTGAAGGAAATGCCCTCGTTGCGGAAATCCCGGCCGATCTCGTAGACCTTGTCGAACCCGCCCACGATGAGGCGCTTGAGGTACAGCTCGAACGAAATGCGCAGATAGAGCTGTTGCTCCAGCTCGTTGTGATAGGTGATGAAGGGGCGCGCCGCCGCGCCGCCGTAAATGGGCTGGAGGATGGGGGTTTCCACCTCCAGGAACCCGCGCGCGTCGAGGAACTCGCGCAGGGCGGAGACGATGCGGGTGCGGGTGATGAAGACCTGGCGCACATCCTCGTTGACGATGAGGTCCAGGTAGCGCTGGCGGTAGCGCAGTTCCACGTCCTTCAGGCCGTGCCACTTTTCCGGCAGGGGGCGCAGGGATTTGGCCAGCATGGTGATGGACTGGGCGCGCACCGTCGGCTCGCCGGTGCGGGTGCGGAAGAGGGGGCCGGCCACGCCGATGATGTCCCCCAGGTCAAAGAGCTTGCGGAAGCGGTTGTACTCCTCTTCGCCCATGTTGTCCACGCTGGCGTAGAACTGGAGCCGGCCGCTCCCATCCTGGATGTGGCCGAAGGTGGCCTTGCCCATGACGCGCTTGCTCATCATGCGGCCGGCCACATGCACAATTTCCGCGGTGGCCTCCTCGCCTTCCACCCCTTCCAGCAGTCCCAGGGCCTCGGCGCAGGTGTGCGTGCGGGTACAGCGGGCCGGATACGGGTCGATGCCGGCCTGGCGCAACTGCTCCATATGCAGCCGGCGCTGTTCTTCCTGTTCGGTCAGCCGCTTGCTCATACGCGATCCGCTCTCCTCTCGGACGATGATCCATGTGACAGTGGGAGGAATGCCTGATGATGCGGGAAAGGGGATAGTTACTCCACGGCCCGCAGGATGAAGCGCACCTCGCCGCCCGGCGCCATCACCCTGACCCGGTCGCCGACCTTGCGGCCCATCAGCGCCTTGCCCAGCGGGGACTCGTTGGAGATGCGGCCGGCGGTGGGGTCCGCCTCCGCCGCTCCTACGATGACGTAGGTCTCCAGGTCATCCTGGCCCTCTTCTTGGATGGTCACCACACTGCCCAACCTCACGGTGGTGGACTGGCCGTCGTTCTCGATGAGCACCGCGTTGCGCAGGAGGTTCTCCAGGTAGGCGATGCGGCCTTCCAGCATGGCCTGTTCTTCCTTGGCGGCATCATAGCCGGCGTTTTCCATAATGTCGCCGTCCATTTTGGCGCTGTGAATCTTCTCAGCCACCTCAGGACGGCGCACGTTGACCAGATAGGCCAGCTCTTCTTCCAGTTGGCGCTTGCCCTCTGGGGTCAGTGGTATCGGTTTGGCTTCCATCAATACTCCCCTCCGCGGCAGAC
>JACIWP010000003.1 GCA_014360855.1 Anaerolineae bacterium | reverse complement strand
ATCCCTTCCCGTCGTGAGCTGCTGGAGCGCTCGCTGCCAGGAATCTCCCTCGGGGCCAAAGGCCTCATCGCGGAAGCGGTAGTCGTTCTTGCGGATGAATTCCCTCAGTTCCTGGTCCAATTCTTCCCAACGGCGCAGATGGTGGGTGATCAGGAATTGGGCGGTGTCCTCGTTCATCGGATAACCGAGCAGGGCGCCGAGATGCGCCAGGCATAGGCCGTCCGATGCTTCCAGCGCGGCGCGGAAAGTCTCCTTTTCCAGGTATTCCGCACACGCGCCCAGGTAGGCATGTTCCATGGCGAGGTATTGCTGGCAGGCCGGGCAGGCGCCGTGCCCGGTGAGCAGCGCCCGCCATTCCTCGGATGAGGGCCGGCGCTTTGCATGCTGGAGGAGGGTCCCCAGGATGTCCTGATACAGGATGGCGATCCCCAGGGCACGGCCGGCGCCGGCCAATGCCGCGGCATGCTGGGCGCAAAAACCTATGGCCTCGCGGAATTTGTCCCGAAAAGAGGGGGCGTTCACCTGTTCGTAGAGCACCGCATCGAGGTACTGCGCCACGGCCCGCTCGCACAGCCGGCAGATGGGGCAGGCCGGCTGGCGCAGGGCCTCGATCAACTCATGATAGATGATGTGTTCCCCCGGCATGCGGTACTCTCACGGATAGACGATGTACGAGTCCACCCAGATATCATTGACGTTTCCGATGCCGCGCAGGCGCTCCTGCAGTTGCGGGCAGTAACGGGTGCCGAGGTTGGGGAATTCCAGCACCGTGCACTGCTGGCCGTCCTGCACGTGGATGACACAGCGGTCATCCCCCTCGAAGGATTGCAGAAGCTGGTAGATTTGGTTCAGCCGGCCCACATCGCGCTCGTAATCGCCGGTGCGCCGGAAGCGGATATGCAGGACGCGCGGCCGGCGCGGTGCCGGGGCTGGAGAGGTGGGCTTCTCCGCCCATCCCGCCGCTGGGCCTCCGCCGATCTCCGCCGGCTCTTCCTCGCCCTCCAGCTTGACCTTGACAAAGTTCTCGCGCACGGATTCGCAGATGAGGCTCAGCCGGCCCTCCTGTTGTTCCACCTTCGCCCGTACCAACAGCAGGCGGTCCTCCGTCCAGAGGGATTCCGTCTCCTGGAACAGGCGCGGGAAGACGACCAGCTCGAAGGAGCCCTGCAGGTCCTCCATGCGCACGAAGGCCATCGGTTTCTGGGAGCGGGCGATGATGCGGCGCACTTCGGTGACGATGCCGGCGAGCCAGATGGTCTGGCCGGCCAACTTCTCCGTGATGGCGCTGGACCAGGTAATGGAGATGCCTGGCAGTTCCTGGGCCAGCTTATGCAGAGGATGTTCGGAGATGTACACCCCTATCAGCTCTTTCTCCCAGGCCAGGAGCTGTTTGCGTTCGATGGGCGGAGCATCTTCCAGCGGGCAGAGGAGGGAGCCGTTCAGCATCTCGCCGAAGGCCGGCGCCAGGTCGAACATGCTCATCTGGCCAATTTGCCGGGCCTGGTGATAGGCGGAGCTTTCGGCCATAATGCGGTCGAGCGCGGCCAGCACCTGGTGGCGCGGGCCGAAGCAGTCCAGCGCGCCGGCTTTGATGAGGCATTCCAGGACGCGCTTGTTGAGCTGGCGCAGGTCGACGCGCCGGCAGAAATCAGCCAGGTCCTTGAAGGGGCCGCCGGCCTCCCGTTCCTGCAGGATCAGCTCCACCGCCCCTTCGCCCACGTTTTTGATGGCGCTCAGGCCAAAGCGAATGGCGTTCCCCTCGATGGCGAAATCGGACTGACTGCGGTTGATGTCCGGCGGCAGGATTTCGATGCCCATGCGCCGGCATTCCCCCACCAGCATGCCCACCTTCTCCGTGTTGTGGCGCTCCACGGTCAGCAGGGCGGTCATGTACTCCACCGGATAATGGGCCTTCAGGTACGCCGTCTGGCAGGTGATCATGGCGTAGTCGGCGGCATGGGCCTTGTTGAAGCCGTAGCGGGCGAAGTAGAGGATGTCGCTGTAAATGGCGTCCGCCACGTCCTCGTCAATGCCGCTGTGCTTCTTGCATCCCTCGATGAACAGCTCGCGGTGCTTGACCAGCACTTCCTCTTTCTTCTTGCCTACGGCGCGGCGGAGCAGGTCGGCCTCGCTGGCGGTATAGCCGGCCAGGTCGGTCAGGATGCGGATGATCTGCTCCTGATAGACGATGATACCGTACGTCTCGCCGAGGATGGGCTCCAGCAGAGGATGCTTGTAGGTGACCTCTTCCTCGCCGTGCATGCGGCGGATGTAGGTGTCAATGTATTCCATAGGGCCGGGGCGGTAGAGGGCGACGGTAGCCACGATGTGCTCGAACTTGGTGGGGCGCATAGTGGTCAGCACCCGGCGCATGCCGGCGGACTCCACCTGGAAGATGCCGGTCACATCGCCGGAGGAGAGCAGTTGGAAGGCCTTTTCATCCTCCATGGGGATGGTGTCAAGGTCCAGTTTGATGCCGTGGTTCTTCTCGATCAGCTCGCAGGCCCGCCGCATGAGGGTGAGCGTCGCCAGCCCCAGGAAGTCCACCTTGAGCAGGCCGATGCTCTCCAGGATTTCCATGGGGAACTGGGTGGTGGGGCATTGGGTATCGCTGGAATCGCTGGTTGGGCGGTGCAGGGGGGTGTAGTGCACCAGCGGCTTGTCGGAGATGATGACGCCGGCGGCATGGGTGGAAGCGTGGCGCGCCAACCCCTCCACACTGCGCGCCGCATCCAGCAGTTCGCGCACCTTGGGGTCGGACTCATACCGCTGGCGCAGTTCCTCACTTGCTTGTAGAGCCTTCTCGATGGTGACCTTGGGGCCTTCGGGCACCAGTTTGGCGATCTGGTTCACCACGCCCAGGTCAATGTCCATGGCACGCCCGACGTCGCGGATGGCCGCGCGCGCCCCGAGCGTCCCGAAGGTGATGATCTGCGCCACGTGGTCGCGGCCGTACTTTTCGATGGTGTACTGGATCATCTCCGCCCGACGGTCGTCCGGGAAGTCCAGGTCGATGTCGGGCATGGTGACGCGGCCGGGGTTCAAGAAGCGCTCGAACACCAGGTCATGGCGCAGGGGGTCCAGCTTGGTGATGCCCAGGGCATAGGCGACGATGCTGGCCGCGCCCGAGCCGCGCACGTTCCACCAGATGTCGCGCTCTTTCGAGGCGCGGCACAGGTCCCACACGATCAGGAAGTAGGTGTCGAATCCCATCTGATGGATGACGTCCAGCTCATAGTCGACGCGCGCTCGGATTTGGGGGGTGATTTCGGGATAGAGCCGGCGGATGCCCTCCTCCACCAGGGCGCGCAGATAGCTCTGGGCATCGGGGTATTCCGGCGGCACATCGAAGCGCGGCAGATGGTAGCCGTTAGAGTCCAGGTTGACCTCACAGCGCTCCGCGATCCAGAGGGTGTTGCGCAGGGCCTCGGGTAGCTCCCCGAACAGCTCCGCCATTTCTTCATATGACTTAAGGTAATACCCCTCGTCGCTCATGCGGATGCGGTTGGTATCGCGCACGGTGGCGCCGGTCTGGATGCAGAGCAGGATATCGTGGGCGCCGGCGTCCTCGCGCCGCACGTAATGGACGTCGTTGGTGGCCACCAGCGGGATATCCAGCTCACGCGCCAGTTCGATAAGCTGAGGGGTAATGCGGCGCAGGTCGGGTATCTCGTGGTCCTGCAGTTCGATGAAGAAGTTGTCCCTGCCGAAGACCTCGCGGTACCAGGCCGCGGCGCGCCGGGCAGCATCCGGCTGTTCCTCGATGAGCAAGCGGGGGACCTCTCCGGAGCCGCAGGCGGATAGGGCGATGAGGCCCTCCGCATGGGCCGCCAAGAATTCCTTGTCCACGCGCGGCTGGTAGTAAAAGCCCTCCAGTTGGGCGGCCGAGGCGATCTTCAGCAGGTTTTGATACCCTGTCTGGTTCTCCGCCAGGAGGACAAGGTGGAAGGGCCGGCGATCCAGGTTGGGGTCGCGGTCGCACATGCGGCGGGGGGCGATGTACATCTCGCAGCCGATGATGGGCTTGATGCCGGCGGCCTTGGCGTCGCGGTAAAACTGGATGGTAGCGTACATGTTGCCGTGGTCGGTCATAGCGATGGCCGGCATGCCCAGCTCGGCGGCGCGCCGGCAGAGGTCCTTGGTGCGGGCCAGCCCGTCCAGCAGGGAGAACTCCGTATGCACATGCAGATGTACGAACTGGTCCATAGCGGTTGTGCCTCGTCCTGCCGTCCGATTTCTTCGAGGGTGTGCTTCGGTGGAACAGGTGTCTTGCGGAATGCATTATACCACAGGTGACGAAATATAGCACAGTCTGCAGGCAGGGGAGAATGGGGAACGAGCTGTCTTTCGCTCGCCGGCTAGCGGGGTTCCATGCCGGCGTGCTCCACCGCCGGCACGATATGAAACCGGAAGCGTGCCTGGAAGCGGCGCAGGACCTTGAGCACCGCCGGCCCAAACAGCAGGATGAGCAGGGCGTTGCCGCCGGCGCGGCCCAGGTCCCACCATAAAGAGGTCGCCACGTAAAACACCGCGTAGCGCTCCAGCGTTTCGCGCAGTCCCAGGCCGGCGCTCCAGTACATGCTGGTATCCCCGGCCGGCGGCATGACGAACGGCCAGAACCAGATGTTCATGATGGCCCCGAAGATCATCCCCAGCACAGCGCCCCATACCGCCAGCAGGATGTTTTCCAGCCGGCCCAGCCGGCGCAGGTCCGGGATCCAGGCGGATGTCAGCCCGACCCAGCCGGCGGTAAACATTTGATACGGCAGCCACGGACCCACCCCGCCGCCCATCAGCGCTGAGACCAGCAGGGAGAGCGCCCCCAGCAGAAAGCCGAACGCGCCCCCGTACGCATAGCCGCAGAGGATGGGGAGAAAGAAGACGGCCGAGAACCCGCCCGGCCCGGGGATGGCGCGCAGGACCGCATTCATGGCCACCAGCACGCCCAGCACCGCCACCATTTTGGAGTTCATCTGGCCGCTTCCCAGGTTGGCCAGGATGGCGCCCAGGCAGAAGACCACCAGGATGATGAGCACCAGGGGAGCATCATTGGCGTGAGCGTGGGCGGCCAGGCCGGCCATCTGCTGGTCCGGCGACAGCGTGAAGAAGGGGTAAAGGAACGCGGTGACGCCTACGGCACTGGCCGCCAGGATGATGAGAGCGTTCATCCAGCCGATCCGCCTCATCGGCCGACCTCCGCCGGCGGCATGCCGGCCAGCACATCTTCCACCGTCAGGAAACGGTCATCCCGCAGGAGCTTGTTCACCTGGGAGGAGAAGATCATGGAGCTGGTCATCACCTTGCGCGCCGGCCCATCTACGATGACCTCCCCTTCTCCTAGTATGACGACGCGGTCCGCGCATTCCGCCACCAGCTCCACATCATGGGTGCTCATAATGATCGTCCGGCCCTGGGCTTTCTGGTCCTTGAGAAAGCCGGCCAGGGAGCGCTTCTGGGGATAATCCAGGCCGCGGGTCGGCTCATCGAGCAGGATGAGCGGTGGTTCCACTACCAGGATGGCCGCCAGGGCAGCGCGCTGTCGCTCTCCCACGCTGAGGTCGCGCGGATAGCGCTCGAGATGCGGCTCCAGCCCCAACGCCCGTATCAGGGGGGTGTAATCGCGCAGGGGCATGCCGTGATTGCGCAGGGTGAATTCCAGCTCATCCCGCAGGGTGTCCTGGAACAGGAGCGCGCCGGGGTTTTGGGGCACGTAGCCCACGAAGCGCGCCAGCTCTTCCACGCTGTGCCGGCGGGTATCGCGGCCGGCGACCAGCACCTGCCCCCGCTGGGGCTGAAGCAGGCCAATGATATGCTTCAGCAAAGTAGACTTGCCCGAACCATTGCGGCCCATCAGAGCCAGGAATTCTCCCTGATGGACCTGGAGGTGGATGCCGCGCAGGGCCGGCTGGTCCGTGCCGGAGTAGGCGTACCACACATCCCGCATGTCCACGGTCAGGCTGTCCTGCGGGAGGGCGTTGGGCGCCCGCCGGCGGATCACGGACTCCTCATCCTGGAGAGAGGGTTGTCCGACCAGGCCGGCGCGCCGGGCAAAGGGCCGCGCCTGTTTGATGGTCAGCGGGAGGGGGTGCCATCCCATTGCCTTGGCCAGGGTGATCAGCGGGGGCGTCAGGTCCACCCGCGCGAGGATCTCGGCCGGCGCGCCCAGGGCCGGCGGCTGTCCGGGCGCCGGCACCCACAGGATGCGGTCGGCGTACTGCGCTACCCGCTCCAGTCGATGCTCCGACAGCAGAATGGTCAGCCCCAGGTCCTCGTTCAGCTTCTGCAGGACGGTCAGCACTTCCTCGGCCGCCTGCGGATCGAGCTGGGAGGTCGGCTCATCCAGCACCAAGACCTTGGGCTGAAGGGTCAGCACCGAGGCGATGGCGACGCGCTGTTTTTCCCCGCCGGACAGGCTCGAAATCCGGCGGTGCCGCAGGTGCGCGATGCTCAACTGGTCCAGGACCTCCTCGATGCGCTTGCGCATGAGGGTCATGGACAGCCCCTGGTTCTCCATGGCGAAGGCCAGCTCGTCCTCCACCGTGTCGACGACGAACTGGGCCTCCGGGTCCTGGAGCACGAATCCGACCAGGTGGGCCATGCCCTTTGGGCCAAGCTCGACCGGGTCCAGGCCGGCCACCCGCACCGCGCCGGCGAATGTCCCGCCGTAGAAATGCGGGATCATGCCGTTGATACAGCGCAGGAGGGTGGATTTGCCGGAGCCGGACGGCCCGATGACCAGCACAAATTCCCCCTCCTCGATGTCGAAGGTCACATCGCGCAGGACAGGTTCTGGGCTGTCCGGGTACCAGTAGGAGACGCGCCGGAAGTGGATCACAGCGGTTCCCTCGGAAGAGGATATTGGTCTGGCTGGGCAGTGCGGGCCGATGGGAGGAGCCACGCCGGCGCCATGAACAGCGCATACAGCAGGCCCAGGCGCCAGTCGAACGTCGGCCAGACGGAGTAGGGCGGGTAAGGGTAATAGAACAGCGCGGCGCGGTTCAGCGCCCGGGCGATCAGGACGCCGGCCGCGGCCGCGACACTGCTCGCCACCATGAGCGTATCGCGCGACAGCCACAAATCATGGCGGTAGCGGGTGCGCCGCACCCGCCGGCCCTGCACCCAGAAGGCCGCGGCCATGAGCAGGAGGCCGCCGGCGGTGAGCAGGATCCCGATCCAGGCCTGCCGGGACCAGTAACTGCGGGCGAACAGGCCGGCCAGCACTGCCAATAAGCCGGCCAGCGTCATCCCCTTCAGGGTGTGATCCAGCAGGCGGCTGATGGAGGCGGCGGAGCCGCCAAAACCGCGCGCTTCCATGGACTCCGCGAGCTGCATGGCGCGCTCCAGGCCGGTGGTCAGCAGGGGCATGATGAGCGGCAGGAGGTCGCGGATGGTGCGGAAGCGGTGGCCGCGCACGCGCTGGGCCTCGCGGATTTCTTGCAGGGCGCTGATCATCTGGGGGACAAAGGCCAGGGCGATGGAGGTGATCATGCCGGCCAGGTACAGGAAGGCCGGCATGCGCCGCAGGAGCCTGGCGGTATCCACTGCGGAGTTGAATGTGGCGAATATCATCAACAGCAGGACCAGGCTCAGCCCGCGGGCGAACCCATAGGCGACGGCCTCCAGCGTGATGGCGCCGCCAATCAGGGGCCAGTCGGCCGGCAGGCGGAACAGCACATAGCGCCCATAATGGGACATTAAGGCGTTGAAGGGGATGGTGATGGCCCAGATCAGGAGGCCGGCCTTCAGGAAGGCGCCCCACTGCCGCGCAGTGGGCGAGCGCAGGCTGATGACCCGATAGCTGGCCAGCACGGCCAGCCCCAGCAGGGTCAGGTACAGCGGGTTGAGGGTCATCAGCGCGACAACAGCCGCGGCAGTCGCCCAGGCCAGCCAGGCCAGCGGATGGTAATCCTGACGCATGCGCACCTCACGCGCTCTGCCGGCGGATGGCCCAGGCCGCCAGTGCGGCCAGGAGGGACGCCACGCCGGCAAACACCCCATACTCGCCCCAGTGCGGGCCAGGCGCCTCGGCCGGCGAAGCGGTGGGGGGTGTCGCGCCGCGCGGTGCCGGCGCTTCGCCGGCGCGCGCCCATACCCTGGGGGTGTGGGGCGCCGGTGGGGTCGGCTGGGGCACTGCCGCGGCCGGCGGTGGCGGCGTGGTGGGCGGAAGCGAACCGACCATGGCCAGCGCGGCCGGCGTGTGCGTGGCGGTGGATGTCGGCGCTGGGGGTGTTGGCGTGCCGGTGGGCGTCAGCGTTGGCTCGGTGGCTGTGACTGGCGGCATGGTGGGGAACTGGCTAGCGCCGCTCGTCGGGGTCGCGGTGGCGGATGGCGTGGCGGTCGCCGGCAGGACGCGCACGTCAATGCGGCGGAACTCCTCGCCTTCGAACGTGACTACCCGCAGGACGTAAGTGGTATCGCTCACCGGGCAGACCTGGCGGATCTCTTCACCGATGACGCCCTGGTCATTAAGGTACACCGCTTGCACATTGCGCACACGCCAGCCCAGGTTCAGGCATTGGCCGGCGGGTATCTCCGTGCGGTCCGCCCAGAACTCGATGCTGGCCGGCCCGGGTGTTGGGGTGGGGGCGCGGGTCGGTGTGGAAGTGGACAGCGGCGTCGGCGTCCAGGTGGCCGTTGGAAGCGGCGTCGGGGTATTCGTCGCCGGCGGGGGGCAGACCTGGTCAAAGGTCACTGCCGGCGGCAGGGCGCCGTTCACGCCGTAGGTGCCCGAGCCCCAGGCCCATCCTTCCACGTCGCCGGGGCGCACCCAGTAGTTGCCGGCGCCGACATTGGAATACTGCCAAGCGCCGTTTTGCCAGTGGTAATAGGCCCAGTACAGGCAGTCCGCGCCCTCGCACTGACAGAAACAGCTTGTGTAGGGGAAATCACAGCCGTCGGAGCCGATCTTGCAGACCGCGCCGCCGTACATACCGCCTTCCTCAATAATGAGGCTCAGGCCGGAGCGGCGCAGGAGCTCCAGGCCGGTGATTTGGGGTTCGGAGAAGGTGATGCATCCGCTCCAGACAGAGCCGTTGCCGAAGCGCACTACCAGGCCGGCGCGGTTCGGGCCGTTCGCCTGCGCGGGCTGGGCGCCGGCGAATACGGCGCTGAGCGTCAGCAGACATGTCAGCAGAAGGCCCCAAATCCGCCGTCTATGATTTCCCCAACCAGGCGTTTGTCTGTGCATGAATCCCCCCATCTTGTGTCATGCCGGCCTGGGGGCAGAGGCCGAACGCCCCCAGGCCGCGAGCAGGCGATTCTCAGCGCGCCCGCCGGCGCAGTCCGACATAGCCCCCCAGGGCCAGCAGACCGCTTCCCAGCAAGGCCAGGGTCGCCGGCTCCGGGATTTCCGCCGGCGGCTCGAGCTGTTCAAAGGTGTATACCGGCGGCTTGACCAGCGGGTTCCAGTTCTCGTCCCAGCCGGTCCAGGAGAAGCCGATCACCTCCCGGTCGGCCGGCGTGTAGGCCGCGATGCCGGTGGGGGCCATGTCCCAATCGGTGCCGCTGGCATTCAGGAGCCAGAAGGCCCAGGATTCCGCCTGGCAGAAGCAGTCATCCGCCGGACAGCCGAAGGCGTTGATGCGGCAGAGGGCCACAAAGCCGCCGCCGTAATCCTTGGTCTCGACGTCCAGCGCCGAAGCGTTCAGGACGTCGAGCACTGTGGCGCTGGCCGGCACCGTCACTACTTCGAGATGCTGGGTGCCGTCACCGAAGCGCACCACAAGCCCCACGCGCTTGGTACTGCCCTGGGCTACCGCCGTGCCGATCAACAGACTGCCCAGCAGTACCGCCAGCAGGAGAACCGCCGCCATTCGCAAGACCTGTCTTTTCATCGTGCCCTTCTCCCTTCATTGTCAAGATGATATTCCTGCCTTGGCGCCCATTACGTTGCCGGCCGGCATCCAGGCGCAAAGCATACAACCCTGATATAACAATCAATGAGCCCGCAGTATCAGGGGCAGTTGCACCGGCTGATACCGCAGGGTCTGGCTGGTGAAGCCATTGGCACCGTCCGGGTCTGACGCCGTGATTTCTATCTCCATTTCCTGGCCGGCGGGCAGGCGGACGGTGAAATTCACCGCCGTGCGGGTTACCGGCAGGGGATCGGACCAGCCGCCGGCGCCATGCCGCACCCGCACGCTCACCGCGCTGTTGGCATTGCCATCCCCCTCGAAGGGGATGATCAGCAGGGGGCCGCCGGCGGTCTGGCGGAGCTGGGCCTGCCCGAGCTGGATGGGCGCCGGCGGCGCGGCGAGCATGAGCGCCGGCACCGCATCGAAGACGGCCAACATGCGGCTCTCGGGCAGGGAGAACATGTACACGAAGGCGCCGCTGTCTTCCTGGAAGGCTAGCAGGGCGTCGAGCGGGGTGATGATAGCGCCGGCGGCGTTCAGCCGCGCGTACGGCGCCTGCCAGGGATCCACGCCGGCGGCAATCAGGCCCTGCAGGGCCAGCGCGGTGGAGTTGGAGTTGCCGGCGGTGTTGGCCGCGATGGCCGGGAATGAGCCATCGGAGAACTGGATATCGCGCAGATAGGCCGCGGCGCGCGCCAGGGCCGTGCTGTCGGCCGGCTCTCCCACGGCGACGAGGGTATACATGGTGAAGCCGGTGGAGTCCACATCGGGATTCCCCGAGCCGAAGGCCCAGCCCCAGCCGCCGGTGGCATGCTGGTCCTGCACCAGCGTCTGGCGGGCGCCGTCCGGCACGGGGTCGCCGGCGGCCACCAGCCCCAACACCGCGAGATTGTGACGGTACAGCCAGGTCTGGTAGTAGCGGCCGCTGAGCGGGTTGTAGTAGCCCCGGATGATGTGCACCAGGTCAAACCCGCCGAAGGAGCGGGCGGAGCGGCCGGCCTCGACGGCGGCCATGGCGGCCTTGCCGGCCTCCGCCACGCGGTTGCCGGCGCCCTGTACGTACGAGGGCAGGGCCAATTCCAGGGCGCGTAGGGCGCTGGTGCCGCCGCGGCTCCAGGCCGCGCTGTCGGGGTCCTGGCCGGCGCGGGCGATGACGTAGACGGCGCTGGCGGTGGAGTTGGCGGCGCCGAAGCCGCCGTCCGCCGCCTGCTGGGTATGGAGCCATTCGACGGCGCGCACGGCGGCGAGCCGCGCGTGACGGGGCACCGCCGGCTTGCCCAGCAGACCGCGCACGCCGGCGGCTGTGGCGGAGATATCGGCTTGGGCGCCGGGATTCATGAAGGCGCCGTCGCCGGCCTGCATGTCGAGCAGGGCGCTGAAGGGCGACTGGCCGGCGGAGCTCCACGGGGAGGCATAGAGCGGCTGGCCGGCGGCGGTCAGGCCGAGGATGGCCGCGGCAGTGGCGCGCGGGTCAGAGGGACCCGGATAGGCCATCGCAAAGCCCTTGTCGGCGTTCTGATGCGTGCGCAGGTAGTTCACCCCCTGCTGGATGACGGTGGATGACGCCGGCTCGCCGGCCAGGATCAGCGCATGCAGTGCCAGGCCGGTGTAATAGGGACTGCTCGCATCGGACGGCGTGCTTCCCCAGCCACCGTCGGACCGCACGGCGCCCTTCAACCAATTAGCCGCGGCGGCCGGCACAGGCTGATAGGCGGCCCGCAGGGCGAGGATGGCGGTATATTGGGCCTCGACCGCCGGCGCCAGGTAGCTGGGGAACTGGCCGCTGGAGAGCATGGCAGAGGTCAGGCGCGTGACCCAGTTCTGGCCGGCAAACGCCCGCGGGTCCTCGCCGAGCGCGACGCTGGCCAGGATGTAGTGGGCATAGGCGAAGGGATCGGCCGGCAGGGCAGGCGCCTGGGCGGCCAGGTAGTCGGCCGGCGAGAAGCCGGCCGGCGTGCGCAGGAGGCTGGCGTCGCGCCCGCGGGCCAGGAACGCCTGCAGGGCGGTTGTCGTGGAGAGCCAGTCGGACGTGCCGGCGGGGCCGAAGCCTCCGTCAGCGTTCTGCTGGCCGGCCAGCCAGTTCAGGGCGAGGTCCGCTCCGGTCAGCCGGGCCTGGACAAGGGCCTGTTCGGCGTCGGATGGGCCGGCGGCGAGGAGCGTGCCGGCGGCCGGCAGGAACATGCTGACGGCGATGAACAGGGCGAGCAGTATGTATGCAGTTGGACGACACGGTCTCATGGCATCGTACCTCGGCCGGGATGGAAAAAAACAAGACCCCCCGCCTTCGAAGACGTGGGGCCTCTCGTGCTTGACGAGGTGCCGAATGATTCGGCCCCTTGTCCGAGCAGAACAAGGGGCCGCTGAGCACCAACTGGTATACACCGTTGCTGCTCCTACCCCCTTTCCTCGAAGGTGTTCGGAGCGAGGGCAGAGCCGGGTAATCTGGCTCTCCAGCTCAGGGTGGCTGGAATACAGTTGCGGGACAGCGCCGGCCTCTCACCGGACTTCCCCCGACGGCCCCGGGCCGTTCCGGGAGCCTGTCTCTGCCCAGGAATATGCGATTGTTGCCGATTTTATAGCACAGCTTGAGGAGGTTGTCAAACAAGGGATTGACCGTGTTGCATGTCCGACCAGGCGAGATTATAATCTGTGATGGAACTGCGGATCCAGCACGATGTATCGAGTTGCATGGCTTTTCCAATACCCTCCTGCATCGGATCCCCCGCCGGCCGCGGGCTCCGAAATCTTTACGGCTGTCAGCAGGGCATGGGTAACGGAGGTGGTGAATCCGGCCCCTGGGGTAGGCCGGCGTGCTGACGTTGAATCAGCCGGAAGGGACGTGGTCCGCGTGGATGTCACTGAGCTGGTCCGCAAGTGGCTGGCCCATCCAGAAGAAAACCTGGGCATCCTCCTGCGCGGTAGGGCGGGCGGAGGGGGGCAGTACACCCTGCGCTCATCCGAGCATCCGGATCAACAATACCGCCCTAAGAAGGTATTCCTGCCCTTGGTGCTCCGCTCGCCGAAATGAACGGGAGCGAGGATGGATGAAATGACTCAGACAGCAGGACAAGCGGAGTGGACACTGGACCGCCGCGCGGTTCCGGTGACGCATCTGGACAAACTTTTTTGGCCGGCGGACGGCGTGACCAAGGGCCAGATGCTGGAATATTACCGCGATATGGCCGAGGTGATGCTGCCGCATTTTCGGGACCGGCCCTTGACCCTGCGGGTATTCCCCGAGGGCATCCACGGCTTTTCGTTTTACCGCCGCGATGCGCCCGAGGACACGCCGGCTTGGCTTCACACCGTTGACTATCAGCCTAAGACCACGGATGAAGCGATCCAACTCCTGATCGTGGAGGATGCCGCCGGCCTCATCTGGCTCGCCAATCAAGGCGCCATTGAGTTCCACCTCTGGGCATCCCGCCTGCCGGCGCTCCAGCGTCCCGATATGGCCGTGTTCGACCTGGATCCGGGCGATCAGGCGGATTTTGGCCGTGTTCTGCAAGCGGCTCTGCGCGTGCGTGATGCCCTCCAAGCGCTGGGATTGCGATGTTATCCGAAGACCAGCGGGGGACGCGGCATGCATATCTATGTGCCGCTGGAGCCGGCGCATCCCTTTGACTTCGTCCGGGAATGGGTGAAAGGTGTGGCACACCAATTGGCCGCCGCATATCCCAAAGAGATTGCGGTGGCACATGGCCCTACTCATCGTGGAGCGCAAGTCACCATTGACCATGCCCAGAACAGCCTCGGGCGGAATACCGCCGCGGTGTATACCCTGCGGGCACAGCCCCATGCGCCGGTCTCCACGCCCCTGCGCTGGGAGGAAGTCGAAGCCGGCGATATCCTCCCAGAGCATTTTACCATTCGTACTGTGCCGGCGCGGGTTGCCAAGGAAGGGGACTTGTTCGCTGGGGTCCTGCAAGGCGGCCAAACATTGCCCGTTCTCTCATGATGGCATTCGCGGATCGTCCCATGCTTTCGCTACCGAAGGTATCACCTTATGCTTGGGGCGATTGCCGGCGGTATTATTTGATGCCAAGGAATTCAACCGCGTCCTGGTCGATTTCCTGCTGGAAGAGCAGGCAGACGTTGGGAATAGGGAGGAAGTGGACGTATGACGATACGCGTGTGTCTCGCCGGCGCCACCGGTTGGGCCGGCTCCGCCATCGCACGAGGTATCTTCGAGGCAGAGGACATGGAACTGGTCGCCGGCGTATCCCGGACGCACGCCGGCCGGCCGCTGGGAGAAGTGCTCGGCATCGCCGGCATGCAGACGCCGATATTCGGCACGGTGCAGGAGGCGTTCGCCGCGGTGCCGGCGGTGGACGTCTTCGTGGATTTCACCCGGCCGCAGGCGGCCCGCGAGCATGTGCTGACCGCGCTGACACACGGCGCACATGTGGTCATCGGCACCTCCGGCTTGTCGGAGGAAGACTTTTCGGCCATTGATGAGGCGGCGCGCGCCGCCGGCCGGGGCGCACTGGCTGCCGGCAATTTTGCTATCGGCGCCGTGCTGATGAATAAGTTCGCCGAGATGGCCGCGCGCTATTTCCCCCAGTGGGAGATCATTGATTACGCCCATGCGGATAAGGTGGACGCGCCCAGCGGCACGGCGCGCGAATTGGCCCGCCGGCTGTCGAGGGTCGGGGAATCCCAGTTAGAGGTTCCGCTGGAGCAGATCGTCGGCCCGCGCGAGAGCCGCGGGGTGCGTATGGGCGGGACACAGGTGCACTCCGTGCGCCTGCCGGGCTATATGGTGACGGTGGAGGTCATCTTCGCCTCGCCGGACCAGAAGCTGGTCATCCGCCATGAAGGGAGCTGGAACGCCGGCCAGTACGTCGAGGGGGCGCTCCTGGCCATCCGCAAGGTGAGCGGGTGGGTGGGACTGCGCCGCGGCCTGGATGGGATTATCGAGCTGTAATCAGGCCAGCTCCTCCAGGTAGACGACGCGGTCCTCGGCGATGGACATCTCCGCCGCCTGGGCGATGGCCATGGCGTCGCGGCCGATCTGCGGGTCGCACGCCGGCGGCCGGCGGGTGCGCACGCACTCCAGGAACTCCAGCCGGCTGCGGTGGGCGCCGATATGCCCCACCCAGGGCGCTTCCGGCTCCTCGTATTCGATCTCCTGGCCGTGCACCGCCTGCGGGCCGCCCCACAGCGTCAGCGTCTGGTCATCGCGCGCCAGGATCTGATAGCCCTGATGGGTGATGGCGCCGACCTCCAGGCCGGGGTAGGGCGGCTTCAGGTACATGCACAGCCCCTGCATGGCGCGCGCTCCATTCTCGTACTCCACGATGACCCAGGCGTGGTCCACGATGGTGCTGGTCGAGATTTCCGCCGGCTCCCAGAACGAATAGGTGCATTCCACCCAGTGGGGCACGCCGTAGCGGATCACGTGCTGGCCGCCCATGGCGAAGACGCGGTGGGCGCGTGCCCCGATCATCCAGTTGAACAGGTCGAAGTAGTGCACGCATTTATCCATGATGGCGCCGCCCGAAAGCCGCTGGTCGTAAAACCAGGCGCGGGGCGGGAAATTCTCCCGAAACTCCTTGCACCACATGAGGGTGGTCTGTCCGTAATCCCCGCCTCGACACAGTTCCGCCATCTTGCGGAAGAGGCCGGCGTAGCGGTACACCAGCCCGATCTGCAGGATGCGGTCGGTGCCGCGATGGGCGGCGATAATCTCGTCCGCCTCCTGCACGGTGGGGGCCATGGGCTTTTCCAACAGCACATCTTTGCCGGCCTCCAGCGCCGCCAGCGTCACCTCGCGGTGCAGGTACTGCGGCACCGCCACCACCACCGCCTCGATATCGTCACGCCGTAAGAGCTGGCGGTAATCGGTATAGCGGGCAATGGGGGTCGGATAGTCCGGGATTTCGGCCAGCAGTTCCTCCATGCGCCGCTCGTTCACGTCGGCGACGGCCACGATGCGCGCCTGTTCGATCTCCGCAAAGCCCAGGGTATGGTATCCCCCCATATCTCCCACGCCGATGATGCCGATGCGCACTGGTTCCATTCCTTTTCCTCCTCGTGCCCTGGTACGGTGATATGCGGTGGGGCGCCGGCGTCAAGGCTCCAGCGCCAGCAGGTACATGCTCTGCACCCGTTCCAGCGCTTCCAGCGACAACTGCACCAGCGGGCGGTAGTCCCCCTGATCGGCCTGGTAAAGCGCCTGGCGGTAGTCATGGCGCTGTTCCGGGCGGAGGACCGCCGGCAGGTAGCCGTCCTTCAGCAGGGAGAGGTTCATCACCAGACGGGCGGTCACGCCGTTGCCGTCCAGGAAGGGCTGGATGCGCAGTAGGCGATGGTGCGCCACCGCCGCCCGTTCGATGGGATGCAGGGCCTGGGCAGAGCCGGCCATCCACAGCTCCCACTCGCGCATCAGGTCGGCGATGGAGCCGCCGGCGGCGCGCTCCTCGTCGGTGTAGCGGCGGTAGCGGCCGGCGAGGGCGTCGTCTATGCCGGCCATCAGGAGCGCGTGCAGTCGGCGCACCTCTGCGGCACGGATCGGGCGTTTGGAGCCGGCCAGCCGGCGCACCTGGGCGATGGCCTGCCGGTGGTTCAGCACCTCCAGATGCTCGCGCAGGGTGTACTGCGGGAAAATGTCCCCTTCGCTCAGGAGCTGAGCGATATCGTCCAGGGTCATGCGGCCGCCGTCGATGGCGGTAGAGCCGGCGATCCAGACCGGCAGGAGGCCCTCCCACAGCCGCTCGGCGGCAGTAGGCGGCCAGGGGCGCAGGCGGTCCAACCGCTCCTGCCGGCGGTCCACCCGTTCCAGTGCCTGTGGTTCGATCCCGCTCCAGGTCGTCCTCATGATGGATACACCTCCGGAAGGCCGGCCAGGCACAGCCGCAAAAGGCGCAGGACCTGGGACTTGACGTTCCCGCTGAACTCGCCGGCCGCACCGACGCAGGAGGGACAGCCGGCCAGACACTGACACTGGCGCACCACATCCAGCGCAGCGCGCAGAAGCTCTCCCTCGGGCAGGTCAAAGAGGGCCTGGCTGAATCCGATGCCGGCCGGCGCGCGCTCGTAGATGAATATCGTCGGCCAGCCCTGATAGCCCTCATGGGTGCTGACCACGCCCAGATCCGCTGGGTCGCACATCAGGAAGACCGGCGCGACATGCCGCAGGACATGGGCCAGGCCGGCCAGGGTACTGCGCAGTTGTCGGGCCGCCTCCGCCAGACGATGACAGCGCGGGCAGAGGGTGATGAGGTTATCGAGGGCGTTGGCCTGCAGGTAGCGCTCGTTGGCGCCAGGGATGTAGCCAAATTCGCGGAAGGGCCGCAGATGGTGCACATCGTGCTCACGGCCGGGCGGTTCCGGAGCGCCGCAGTGCCGACAGCGGAAGCCGTCGCGCTGGCGGGCCAGCCGGCGCTGGAGTTCCCAATTCGGGCCGTAGTCGCGGATAGGTTCCCCCTGCCAGGCTCCCAGCTCCTGGAGCTGTTCCAGGAAGGCCGGCGGCAGGGCGTACCAGAAACTGCCGGCCGGCATGCTGACCGCCGGCAGGGTAATAGGCCCGCGCGCGATGACCTCTTGGGTGAACAGCCGAATCTTGCGGAACGAGGTGGCCTGGCTGTGGACGATGACCTCGCCGAAACCCCGGCGGAGCGGCCCCTCGTCCTCCTCGGCCAGGGTTTGGGAAATTTGCACCTCGATATTGGCGCTGGCCTCCGTGTAATAGTCCACTTCCGCCGGCTGGACATAGGCCAGGCCGGCCTCCCAGTCCAGCCGCTCCACGATGTAGGTCTGCCCCTCGTGCATATACACTGCCCCCTCGTGTAGGAGCAGGGGGACGCTGAAGCGTTCCAATGTGCCGATGGTCTGAGGAGGTTTCCCATCGCCCGCGCCGGCCAGGATGGTGAATATATCCGCGCCGGCGGAACGCAGGGAGACACTGCCGGCGGGGTAGATGGCTCGCGACCAGTGCCACCGGCCGCCGGCCAGGCGCACCTGTCCATCCTCCGCCAGGAAAGACAGGAGCTGGGCCGTGATATCCTCGGCGCCGAACCTTTCGTCCTCGGCGAGAGGAAGCTCAAAGGCGGCACAGGCCAGGTGCGAGAGGAGGATGGCAGGGTTGTCGGGCGCGATGAGCGCCCGTTCCGGCGAGCGCCCCAGGAGGAAGTCGGGATGGGTGACGATGTACTGGTCGAGGGGAGAGGGGCCGGCGATCAAGATGGCGGCGGAGACCCGGGAGCGCCGGCCGGCGCGGCCGGCCTGTTGTACGGTGCTGGCGATGCTTCCGGGGTAGCCGGTCAGGATGGCTACCGACAGATCGCCGATGTCAATCCCCAGCTCCAGCGCATTGGTGGCGACCACGCCCCGTACCTTGCCCTGCCGCAGGCCTTGCTCGATGGCGCGGCGCTCTTTCGGCAAATATCCGCCGCGGTAGCCGCGCACCAGTTCGGCCGGCAATCCCCGTTCCTCCAGCAGTTGGCGCAGATAGGTCAGCAGAAGCTCCGTGCCCAAGCGCGAGCGGGCGAAGATGATCGTCTGCAGGTCATGCATCAGGAAGCGGCCGGCGATGTCACGGGCTTCCAGGAGCGCCGGCCGGCGGATGCCCAGCGCGGGGTCCACGAGCGGCGGATTGTAGAAAATGAAATGCTTGTGCGCTTTGGGGGAGCCGTCGCGGGTGATCAGGGCGACCGGGGAAGAGGTCAGCCGGCGGGCCAGCTCCTCCGGGTTGGCGATGGTGGCAGAGCTGACGATGAACTGCGGCGCACTGCCGTAAAAGCCGGCGATGCGCTTCAGCCGGCGCAGGACGTTCGCCACATGACTGCCGAAGACGCCGCGATAGGCGTGCAGTTCATCCATGACGATAAAGCGCAGATGGGCGAAGAGCGCCGCCCATTGGGTATGATGCGGCAGGATGCCCATGTGGAGCATGTCGGGGTTGGAGATGATGATGCGCGCCTCCTGGCGGATGCGCCGGCGGGCGGAGGCCGGCGTGTCCCCATCATATACCCCGACGATGTTCCCCAGCCCCAGCGCCTCGCACAGCCCGGAAAGGACAACGAGCTGGTCCTGCGCCAGGGCCTTGGTGGGGAAAAGGTATAGGGCGCGCGCCGTCGGGTCTTCCAGCAGTGCCTGGAGCACCGGCAGATTGTAGCACAGGGTTTTCCCCGAGGCGGTGGGGGTGACCACGGCGACATGCCGGCCTTCCCGCGCGGCGCGAAACGCATCGGCCTGGTGGGTGTAGAGCGTGGCGATGCCCTGTCGAAGGAGGGCCTCCGCCAGCCGCGGATGCAGTTCGGCGGGCAGTGGCTCCGTGCGCGCCGGCGCGGCGGTCTGCTCGTGCCAGCGGGTCACGTGCCGCATGAACTCCCGGTCGTCATGCAGTTGTCCCAGCAGTCTCTCAAGCTCCATTCAGCAGTCCCGGCGGCGGGATTATTTTCGCAGGAGCGGGAGCCAGCCGGCCGGCGGCAGTGTGGCAGTGGGAGTGACGGTCGTGCCGGGAAGCTGGCGGGTGATGCTCAACTGATAATCGCTGTGAGGTCCGGTGCGGGCCGGCGAGGCCGGCGCCGCCTTCACATACCGGACGCCAGTCTCCGGCGCCAGGTATTCCACCAGCGACCCGAGGCCCGTTCCCCCGTTGTCGTCCATGGCCAGCAGGCTGCTGCAGTTCGCCGCGTACAAATATACCAGCGTGTCGGCATTTGTGGCAAGGTGGTGGGTCTCGATGCGATAGAGATAGCCGGCCTCGATCGAGAAGCGCACCCAATCCACGTCGGAGGGCACATGGAAATTATGGCTCTCCGCCGGCCCGTTCACGACGAAATCCCGCGCGCCGGCGCACACGTCATCCGGCTCATAGGCATCGGGGGCCGCCGTCGCTGTGGGCGACGGCGTTGCGGTGCGTGTAGCAGTGGGCGTATGGATCGGCGTGGTGGTCGCCGTCGGGGTTCGCGTGGGAGTATAGGTCGGGGTGCGGGTCGGCGTCCGGGTAGGCGTGGCGGTTCCTGGAGAGGTCGGGGTAGGCGTCCATGTGGGGACGCTGTAGGTGATGACCAGGCGCGGTCGGATCGCCGGCGTGGCGTTCTCTGAGCCGGCGAACCAATAGGTGACATGGGCCCAGCCGGTGCCGCTGATGACCGCCCCGTAATTGAGGGAGGGATGCTGGCGCCAGTAGGGGACCATGAAGGTCCAGTCCTGGTAGAGCCACATGTTGGTGCGGTCAATGACGCCGGTGACGGACGTCTCCGGGGCGCGGTCCACCCCGAACTGGAAGGCGCCGGGCTCTCCCCAGGGGTCGCCGGCGCGCGCCTGGTTCCACGTGGCCTGCGACTCGCTCCAGGGCCGGAGCAGACGGTAGCTGTTGACCTCGATAGGGCTCAGGTTGCTCTGGTTCAGGCACCACAGCCCCAGCACGGCTTCCAGGATGGTGGAGCCCGGCGGCATGGCGCTCAGGGGCGACAGGTCGAAGCGGATGAGCAGGTTCTTCTCGTGCTTGGCGCGCAGTTCCATCTGTGCCGCACTGCCGAAGTTGGCATTGGGGGCGAATGAGTCAATGAAGGTATCCTCCGTGCCCGTGTAGCCGTTCAGGCCGTTCTGCAGGATAATGGTGGCGATGGGCGCCGGCGGTGCGGTGGTCGGTGTGCGGGTCGGGGTGCGCGTCGGAGTGCGGGTAGGCGAGGGGGTTGGGCTGGCCGGCGTGCCGGTCCGTGTGGCGCTGGGCGTGGCTGTGCGCGTGCGGGTGGGAGTGCTGGTGGTGTCCAGCTCATAGGTGATGGTCAGCTTCGGGCGGAACGCGGATGCGCCCGAGCTGGAATCCACGAAGGAATAGAGCGATTTGCCGGCCGGCCCTCCCGTCCCTTCCGCGCGCAGGAGTATCCCGTAATTGGGATATTGCCCGCTGTGCCATTTTCTCACCAGCGCTGTCAGGGGGATGTCCATCCAGCCGGTGGCCGAAACCACCACCTGCGTGAATGCGGAGATGGCCCGATCGGTGCCGGCGCCGTTGGCCCCGGGAACTGCCCAGGGCTGGCCGGCGGCCGCCAGCTCCCAGGTGGCCTGGCCGGCGTCCCATGCCCGCTTCAGGCGGTACACGGCGATGGTCAGCAGTGTGTCGTCCTGGTGGTAGGTGGCGTTCAGGCTGAGCACGGCGGAGGTGATATGCGCTCCCGCCGGCAGTGGGGACAGGTCGAAGCGAATGAGCGTGGAAAGGGTATCCCCGCTGGAGGTGTACTGCACTTTCAGGTTGCTGTTCTCAAAATTGGAGGTGAGGTTCCAGCGGTCGATGTAGGTATCGGTACAGCCGGCGTAGCCGTCCAGGCCGTTCTGCAGGATGAGGGTATAGGTGGTCGTCAGGGGCTGGGCGCCTGCGCCGGGGCTGACCGCCGGCAGAAGGGCGATAAGGATGGCGAGAATGCCGGCGAGGGACAGCCATTTCCGAGTCCATACTGCGCGGTACATGGGGCCCTCCTTCTCTAGGGCGGTCATGTTCCCTGGGGGGTAGGTGGGTGCGAGAACAGCGTAAGGGATATGGCCGTATGTCTGGATGCACACAGCGTAGCACAAATAGGGGGGAAGCGCAATCCTGGCCGGCATATGGATTGTCGAAAACGCCTCCGTCATGTATAATGCGCTCCAACGTCCTTTTCCCCTGACATATCGTCGCTGGGAGTGTGGCAGCATGCCGGCCGACCGTCTCACCGTGTTCTGGATTGCCATCGCCATCACGTTGGTGCTCTTCCTGGCGCTGGTGGGCTTGAAAGTGGACCTCTGGTCCCAGGGATATCTGCGGGATGCCAACGGCCGGCTCGTCCCTAGACGGCGTGCCGGGGCCGCGCTGATGATGGCCCTGCGCTATATCTTCAGCGCCCGCTTCGGACGGGTCATCTGGGTCTTCCTGCTGGATGGACTGCTCCACCGCCGGCTGTGGCAGGAGGACCGCTTCCGCTGGCTGACGCATTTCCTCATGCTCTTCGGGTTTTTCTCCCTCTTCGCGCTGAGCATCTTCACCGGTTTCTTCGAGGAAATCCTGCACCTGGGCTTCGGATTGGATACGCCGCTGGTGCGCTTCGTGACGAATAAGGACACGCCCCTGATGGCCCTGCTGAACGAGAGCCTGGGGTTGATGATCCTCGCCGGCGTCCTGTTGGCGGTCTTCCGGCGCTTTATCCTGCGGCCGGCACAGCTTCGCACCGCCTCGACCGATGTGACCACTATGGTCCTGCTGGGCATTATCCTGCTGACCGGCTATCCCATTGAAGCGTTCCGGCTGATCATGGATGGTACGCCGCCGGCGCTGGCCTGGTACTCCTTCATCGGCTATCCGCTATCTCTGGCCATCCAATCCCTGGCGCTGAACTGGCCGCTCTGGCATTACTGGACATTCATGGTGCATATCGCCGCCTGCATTGTGCTGGCGCTGACGATGCCCTTCAGCAAGTTCTTCCACACATTGGTCAGCCCCATTATCGCCACCGTGAACGTCCTGACGGGGCATGAGGAGGTGCAGGCATGAGCGCCGGCCGTCCTCTCAACTTCGCGCATTTCTCCTTCAAACAGCTCATGGAGCTGGATGCCTGTACGCGCTGCGGCGAGTGCATCATCTGGTGTCCGACCTATACCGAAAAGAAGGACGAGGCCATCACGCCGCTGAAGAAGATCGAGCAGGTGCGGCAGTTCGCACACCGGCAGTATGGTCTATGGGCGCGCCTGTTCGGGCCGAGAGCGGTCGCCGGCGCGGAGATTGCTGATCATTCCCGCGGCACCTACGACTGCACCTTATGCGGCCGCTGTCATGTGGTTTGCCCGGTGCACATTGACACGCGCCCGCTCTGGCTGGCCATGCGAGAGCAACTGGTGGAGGCCGGCGCCTTCCCCGAGATTTTCGCGCAGGTGCGGGACCGCATCGCCACCGAGCACAATAACCTGGGGGAGCCGAATGCGAACCGGCTGGCCTGGGCGGGCAATCTGGATGAAGCCCCGCCGGCGGCTGGCCCAGGAAAGCCGGCGGAACTGGTGTATTTTGTCGGGTGCGTCTCCTCGCTCTATCCGATGGCTTATTCCATCCCCCAGAGCCTGAGCCAGATCCTGCGCCGGGCCGGCATCCCCTTCGCGGTGCTGGGCGCCGAGGAGTGGTGCTGTGGGTTCCCGCTCATCATCGCCGGCATGTCGCGCCAGGCGGAGGAGCTGGCACGGCACAACGTGGCGGCGGTGCGGGCGGCCGGCGCCAAACGCCTGGTCACCACCTGTCCCTCGTGCTACCATACGTGGAAAGACACCTACCCTGCCATCCTGGGTGAGCCGCTGGGGTTCCAGGTCATCCATGCGGTGGAACTGCTGGACGAACTGTTGGAAGAGCAGGCGCTGGAGCTGGGGCCGTATGAGAAGCGCGTGACCTACCATGACCCCTGCGACCTGGGGCGCACCAGCGGGATTTACGAGGCGCCTCGCCGTGTCCTGCGTTCCATCCCCGGCCTGATTTTCCGGGAAATGGAGCATCATCATGCGCGTGCCCTCTGCTGCGGCGGGGGCGGTGATGTGGAGATGGCGGACCCGGAGCTGGTGGGGATGGTGGCGCGCCGCCGGCTGGCCCAGGCGCAGGCCGTGGAGGCGGAGATTGTCGTTTCTGCCTGTCAGCAGTGCAAGCGCACCCTGGCCGGCGCGGCCCGCAAGGAACGTCTGCGCATCCGCGCGCTCGATATCACCGAAATCGTATGGGAGGCGATGCAAAATGAAGGTCTATAAGCTCGGCCACGTGCCCTGGGATGATTCCCAACTGCTGTATCACGCCATGGCGCGGTTGGGACATGAGGCGCTGAACCTGCTCTCGCCGGCCAGTCCGTACGTCTGTGTCGGGTACCATCAGGACGCCCGGCAGGAGATTGACGTGGAATACTGCCGGCAGAGGGGTATTCCCATTTTCCGGCGCGAGGTGGGGGGAGGCGCCGTCTTCCTGGACGGCCAACAGTTGTTCTATCAGCTTATCCTGCGGCGCGATCACCCGCTGGCCGGCCTGGATAAGGAGTCCTTTTACCGCACCCTCCTGGAGCCGGTCGTGCGCACCTATGCCGACCTGGGCATTCCAGCGCGCTACAAGCCGGTCAACGACGTCATCACCGCGGAAGGACGCAAGATTTCCGGCAACGGCGCCGCGCACATCGGCGAAAGCGTCGTTTTCGTCGGGAATATTATTCTCGACTTCGATTATGAGACTATGGCACGGGTCCTGCGGGTGCCCGACGAGAAGTATCGGGATAAGGTTTTCAAGAGCATGCAGGAGAACCTCACCACGGTGCGCCGGGAGCGGGGCACGGTGCCGGCCGAGGAGGAGGTGGTGCGCATCCTCAGCGGGCACTTCGCCGAGGTGCTGGGTCCGCTGGAAGAGGAGACGAGCGTGCCGGCGGAGGTGCGGGAGCTGGCCGATGCTCTGCGGCCGCAGTTCCTCAGCGATGAGTGGATCTTTGGGCGGAGCCGGCCGACGCGCCCCGAGGAGCGGGAGGTAAAGATCGCCGCCGGCGTGCACGTCGTCCAGCGCGTTTATAAGACTCCCGGCGGACTGGTGCGCGCCACGTTGGAAGTAAAGGATGAGGTTATCCACTCGGCCTGGATCACGGGCGACTTTTTCTTCTACCCCGAACAGAAGCTGGTCGAACTGGAGAAGGCGCTGGAGGGGGTGCCGATGGCCCAGGTGCAGAATGTCATCCAGGCCTTTTACGAGCAGAACCGCATCGAATCGCCGGGGGTGACGCCGGCGGAACTGGCGGCGATCATCCAAGGCAGTGTGTAGGTGCAGACAGGAACGGGGCGGCTCAATAGGCCGCCCCGTTTGCGCTAGCGCTTGGGTGCTACCGTAGGGAGCGGGGAGAGGAACAGGTCATCCACTACCGGGCGGATCTTCTCCCGAATCGGCAGAAGGACATAGGCGCCGGTGGGCGTCGTCTGCGGGACCGTCATCGTCTCGTCAATCACGGCGGTCTTGATGTTCTCGGTGTTGAGGTCGCGCGCCAGCCGTGCGAGCATGATCAGCTCGTCCATCGGAATATCGGTCTGGATGGAATCGGACAGGGTGCGCAGGAGCTCCGGGATCTTGGGGATCAGGGAGGGGAGCAGGTTCAGGCTGAGCACCTTGTCGCGCACGGCGAGGATGATCTGCTGTTGCCGGCGCGCCCGCTCGAAGTCGTTGTCCGTTTTTCGGGTGCGGGCGTATTTGAGCGCCAGGTCGCCGTCCATGTGGATGCGGCCGGCGGGGATGTACAGCGGGTCGTAGCCGTAGTTCTCGTCGGGATACTGGTCGTCCCGAATCTCATGCGGCACGTCAATATCTATCCCGCCGATCATGTCAATCATGCGTCGGAAGCCCTCGAAGTTGACCCGCACGTAGTAATGGACCGGGAAGCCGAAGTTGTACGAGACGGTTTTCTTGGCCAGGGCCGGCCCTCCCCCTGGGTATTTGTGCAAATCGCCCAGGAAGTGAGCGGTATTGATGCGGTTCTCCCCATATCCCGGGATGGGCACCCACAGGTCTCGGGGGATGGAGAGCATGCCGACCGCGCCGGACTCCGGGTCAATGGTGACCACGATCATGCTGTCGGTGCGGAAGGGACCGGTCTCTCCCGGGCGCTGGTCAATGCCCAGCAGGAGGATGTTGATGCGCTTCTGCAGGAGCGGCTCTGTGGTCGGGGGTGGGGTGCCCTCGCCGGCCTGGACGGTGGGAGCTACCTCCCCGCCGGCGGCCTGGGTGGGCGCCGGCAGGAACGAGGACAACCCCGCCTGTTCCTTCAGTATCTCGACGGAAGGGAGATTGGTCATCTCCGCCACGGTGGTGCGGACGATAGTGTACACGCCGTAGGTGGTGTATATGACCAGGGCGACGGCCAGCAGTGCCGCAATACTCCCCAGCACGAGCCAGAGCGGCCGGCCGTGCGTACCCTGATGTGATTCTTCGATGCGCATCGCGGTAAACCCTCCGCGGCCCGTGACCTGCCGGGTCGAACGCTTGCCAAGATTGGAATGCCGCGGTCAGGATGAGACCGCGGCGTACATGCACATTATAGCTCAAGACGCGTTTCCGCCAAATTTACTCCCTGGGAACATCCGCCAGGTACAGGGAACTGCCGGCCAGGAAGATAAGCTTGCCCTTGGCCTCGTCCAGGAAGAAATCGCGGAGGTCCTGGAAGGGATTGCCCTGGCGTGGGCGGAACTGACGCACGAACTGGCCGGCCTTGGTAAACTGCAGGATGCGGCCTTCGCCGGTGTCGGCGATGTACAGGTTATCGCCGGCCAGGCCGGTCGCCTCGTCGAACGAGGCCTGTAGGGCGGTGGGGCCGCTCAGCGGCTGGTCCAGCCCCTGCAGGGCGAAGTCCACCCGCTTGCCGGCCTGATAGCGCTCCACGCGATCATCGAACAACAGCCAGATGTCGCCATCAATCGACATATCCCGCACGCCGGTCATGTTGACAGGGGTGTCGGGTGGGAAGTAGGCATCCGGCGGCTGGGTATAGCCATTTTCGCCGGCGATGTAGCGGTAAATCTGATGGCCGGCGCTGTCCAGCACATATATGCGCGCCTCAGTGAAATCGTCCAGCAGGAGCGGCGCCTTCAAATCGCCGCTGTTGGGCAGGGTTTGGGCGGAGAGCTGGCTGTTGGCGTACATGAACAGGTTGCCGCCGGCGTCCAGCACGCACAGGGCGTCATAGGGGCGGCTTCCGCCGGCCGGCACCCAGGTGAGGTCAATCAGGTTGCCGGCCACCACTGTCCCGACCTGCTGGCCCTTGCGCAGTATCTCCGCCGCCTCCGCGCCCGGCTGAAGGCCGTCACGTGTCTCGTTCAGGCGGTGAAGAGTGATCACTCCCCGGCCGGCATCCAACACGAAGATATCGCGGTCGTGCACCACCAGGCGCGCCGGCTTGCTGGCCGGGTCCACAAAGCGGAACAGCTCCGGCATGAAGTAGATGGGCGTCACCTTGTACAGCTTGTCCTGCAGGAGCAGAAGCTCCTTTTGCAGTCGCACTGCCTCCGGTTCCTCCGGCTGAATGGTTAGCGCTTCCTCCAGGTGCTTCTGTGCCTCGCGCAGGGCGGACTTGGCGATATCTTGGTCCGTGGTGGTCGAGGCGGTGCGGTAATTTTCCAGGGCGGTGTCCAGCGCGCTTTCAAAGGCGCGGCGGGTCTGATAGCGCTGGTAGCCGTTGTAGCCCAGCACGGCGCCAATCACCAGCAGGGGGATGAGGACAGCAGTGATGATGGCGATGCGGCGCAGGTCCCAGCCGGCCCGTGCGGCGGCCGGCCGCGCAGTTTCGCCGCCGGCCTGCGGCCTGGATGGCCGGGCGGATGGCCTGGCGGCGGCGCGGCGGCGTGTGGGAGCGGCCGGCTCGCCCTCCGGTGGGGGCGCGGCCGGCGCCTTCTCCGCCGGACGCGGCGCGGCGGCCGTGGGTCGAGCTTCGCCTCCGGTGAATTCTATCAACATAGCGGAGAAGTCCACCTGCTGGCCGGCGGCGCGCAGGGCGGCACTGGCCAGCACCTCGGCCGGCGCGCGTACCTGCATGTCGGCGAAGGCCTGGGTGCCCTTCTGATCCAGCACCAGGAGCTGATCGCCCGGGGCAATGGACAGGTGGTGGAAGGCGATCTCTGGCTCCTTGCGCAGACCGAGGGGGATAAGGGCGCCGGCTTCCCGGTCGTGATAGCGCTTCCAGGCGGTGCCCCGCAGATGGTATACGGCGATGGGGCCGGCGCGGGCGATGAGGGCCTCCTGATCGCGCAGTACCAGACAGCAGACCGAGGCATCATGCTGGGATTCATAGCCGGATTGTAGGTTCTGCGTCAGCAAAAGCTGGTTGGCGGCCAGCATGGCGCTCCGCAGGCTGGTGGTGATGGTGCCGTGGGTCTGAAGATATGTTTTGCGGATGGTTTGGATGACCTGCTGGCGGAGCTGGGATACCTCGCCGACGGAATCGGGCAGGTCCACAAAGATGAGGAGCTGTCCTTTGATGGAGCGCTCCGGGATGGTGAGCTGTCGCGCCGGCATCCAGACATGGCCCGCGTCCTCGCGGCTGACCCCGCCGGCGAATCGGAAGGCACTGACCTCGGCTTGGAGCATGGATTTCATGGTAAAACCCCTTTCACAGGGCGCCCTTCGACACGGTTGCGCTGGGCGAAGTGCGGTGCCAGCCCTGCTTCATTTTACAATAATCTATCCGGTGATGCAAAGAGTGCATCCGCGCCGGCACGCGGCCCATGCCCTTATCCCGCGGGGGTTGGGGTGGAGGTGGGTGGGATGGCCGGCGGCTGTGTCGGCGGCGGAGGCGGCGG
>JACIWP010000002.1 GCA_014360855.1 Anaerolineae bacterium | reverse complement strand
GCCACCAGCAGTGCCCAATCTGTGCCGGCAAAATTGCTCAGGTCCAATGCATTGTCCCAGCGCTTGCTCTCCAGCCAGCGCCGCAGGCCGGCCAGGGAACTGCCCCAAGGCCGGCGCTCGACCCGCCCCAGTTCTTCCGCCGGCACGGCAAAGGTGTACGCGGTGCGCTCCTTCATAGCATCTTCACCAATTTGCGGAAGTGTTCGCCCCGTTCCACGAAATCCGTATAGGCATCATAGCTCGTCCCGCCGGGGGAAAGCAGTACCACATCGCCCGGCTCCGCCATCTCGGATGCGATCTGCACCGCCCGCTCCAGCGTCACCGCCGGCCGCACATTTTCCGGGGACAGCCGGCACTGGCCCCCCGATTCCGCCGCCCGCTCAAATGCCCTCTGCAGTGCCCGCTCGATGAGGCCGGCGGCCTCGCCGAACAGGACGACGCCGCGCGCCTTGCGCAGTACCAGGTCCGCCCATTCCTCCCACGACAGATGCTTATCCCGTCCGCCGGCCAACAGGATGATCGGCTCGTCAAACGAGCACAGGGCCGCCATGGAGCGCTCCGGCGAGGTGGCGATAGAATCGTTCACGAACTGCACCCCGTTCCACTCGCGCACCAGCTCCAGACGGTGGGAGACTCCCTGGAAGGAGCGGATGGCCGACCGCATGGCATCTGCCGGCGCGCCGGCCGCGCCGGCGACCGCACAGGCCGCCAGCACGTTCAGCAGATTATGAGCGCCGCGCAGGCGAATATCCGCCAGCTCGCACACCCTCTGGGCCGGCGCGGCGATTTCCAGCAGTACCGCCTCTCGTTCGGCCCATGCGCCTGGGCGCCTCGGCTCCGCCGCGCTGAACCAGATCGCTTGGCCGGCGGAATACCCTTTCCCCAGCCGGCGCGCCGCCGGGTCATCCCAGCCGAACACCGCCGCATCGCCGGCGCCCTGGTGCGCGATGATCTGGCGCTTGGCGTTGATATAGGCCTCCATACTCTCGTGGCGGTCCAGGTGATTGGGCGTGATGTTCAGGATAGCCGCGATATGCGGGCTGGCCCGCAGGTGCTCAAGCTGGAAGCTGGACAGCTCCATCACCACCCGGTCGTGCGGTCCGATCTCGTCCAGATAATTCAACAGCGGTTCGCCGATGTTGCCGCCGACCCAGGTGCGTTCGCCGGCGGTTTTCAGTATCTCCCCGACCAGTGTAGTGGTGGTCGTCTTGCCGCTGGAGCCGGTGATGCCGATGATGGGCGCCGGGCACAGGCTGAAGAACAGCTCCGTCTCACTGCTGAGACGAATGCCGCGCCGTGCCGCCTCGACCAGGAGCGGGATGGTGCGCGGCACACCGGGGCTGACGAAGATGATGTCCGCGTCCAGCACCCAGTCAGGATGTCCACCCAGCGCGTAGCGGATGGGGAACGAGCGAAGCAGGGACAGCGCGCCGGCCAGCGCCTCCGCCGGCTTCATGTCCGTGGCGGTCACCTCTGCCCCGCGCGCCGCCAGGAAGCGCGCCACCGCCGTGCCCTCGCGTGCCAGCCCGACCACGGTCACGCGCACCCCCTGCCACGACATATGCGGTTGGAACGGCCGGCCGCTTTCCGCTTCGGTCATCTCCCGTCCCTCACCACAGCGCCAGCGCCACACCCAACATGCCGGCGAGCACCGAAATCAGCCAAAACCGCTGAGTGATATGCGTCTCGGACCAGCCCAGCAGTTCAAAATGGTGATGGAGCGGCGCCATCTTGAACAGCCGCTTGCCGCCGGTAAGCTTGAAATAGGCCACCTGCAGGATATCGGACATGGCCTCCGCCACGAAGACGATGCCGATGATCGGCAGTAACAGCCACTGCCCCGTCATCAGCGCCACCACCGCCAGCGTCGCTCCCAGCGCCAGCGCTCCCACATCCCCCATAAACATCTGCGCCGGATAGGCGTTGAACCACAGGAACGCCATGATCGCGCCGGTGACGGTGAAGCAGAACGCGGACAGCCATGTCTGTCCCTGCAGATTGGCGATCACGCCGTAAGCGACGAAGGCGACCGCCGCGGTACTGCCGGCCAGCCCATCCAGCCCATCCGTCAGGTTGACGGCGTTGGAAAACCCGACGATGAGCAGGGTCGCCACGGGGATGTACCACAGCCCCATGTCGATCTTCTGCGGCACCCTCGGCAGGGCCACGCTGTGAATATCCAACAGGAAATAGAACACCAGCGCCGTAGGCACCGCGATCACGAACTGCCACAGGAACTTGGTGCGGGCCATCAGGCCCTGGCCCTTTCTCCCCCGCACGCCGGCCAGGTCGTCCACAAACCCCAGCGCCCCAAAGGCCAGCATCACAAAAATGGGCACCAGGATGGAACGCCCGATCAGCGTCCGACCAAAGAGATTGGCGATGTTCAGCGCCACCGTGATGAGCACCACCGGCACGATGATCATCAGGCCGCCCATGGTGGGGGTACCCATCTTCACCTGATGCGAACTCGGTCCGTCAATGCGGATCTGCTTGCCGATCGAATATTTGCGCAGTAGCGCCAGCAGTGGATTGCCCCATATCACCGCCAGCAGAAACGCCACTGTTCCCAGGGTCAGCGCGTAGGCCATGCCGGCCTCCCCAACGCGGCCACAATCTCTTCCATCTTCATCCCTCGCGAACCTTTGACCAGGATAATATCCCCTGGCTGGATAATCGTGCGGAGAAGTTCCACTGCCTCTTGATTCGTATCCACAGAATAGACATCCGCCGCCGGCATGCCGGCTTTCAGCGCCTCCTCGGCGATCAGCCGGGCGCGCCGGCCCACGGTGATGAGCTTGGCCGCCACATCCCGGGCACGCAGTCCCACTTTGCGGTGCCCCACTTCCTCATAATCCCCCAGCTCCAGCATATCCCCCAGCACGGCGATGCGCCGGCCGTCCAGCTCAGCCAGCAGGCTCAGCGCCGCCAGCGAGGACGCGGGGCTGGCATTATACGTGTCGTCCAGGATGGTGGAATCGTGGATGCCAGGCGTTGCCACCAGCCGGATATGGGCGGAGGTATCCTGCAGGCCGGCGACAATCTCTTCCCACGATTCCCCCTCAATGAGGCCCACCGCCGTGGCGGCCAGCGCGGTGTGGACGCTGTGCCGGCCCAGCAGGGGCACGCGGAGATGCAGGGTCTCGCCGCGATAATGCAGGCGGAAGAGGATGCCCTCCAGCCCCCGGCTCTCGATATCGCTCGCCCACACGTCGGCGCTGGGGTCCAGCCCGTAGTAGAACACGCGGGCCGGCGTATGCTCCGCCATGGCGCAGACCAGCGGGTCATCCTTGTTCAGCACGGCGAACCCATCCGCCGGCAGAGACTCCACCAGCTCCCGTTTCGCCTGCGCAATGCGCTCGATGCTCCCCAGCCGCTCCAGATGGGTTGGGCCGACATTGGTCACCACCCCAATCACCGGGCGCGCAATCTCGGCGAGTTGGCGGATCTCCCCCAGGGCATACATGCCCATTTCCAGCACAACCCGCTCATAGGTGTCGTTCAAGCGCAGAAGCGTCAGCGGCAGGCCGATTTCGTTGTTGTAATTCCCCTCACTGCGCAGGGTGCGGAACCGCCGGCGCAGTACCGACCAGACCATCTCCTTGGTCGTGGACTTCCCCACACTGCCGGTGATGCCCACCACGCGCACGTCGAACTGGGACCGCCAGTACGCCGCCAGCCGCTGGAGACCCGCCAGCGTGTTGTCCACCAGCAGACAGCAAGGCAAGGATAGTTCGGCAACCTCCGCCGGCACCCGTAAATCCACCACCGGCGCCTCGACTTCCACCGCATGGTCAATCAGGGCCATGACCGCCCCTTTGGCAAAAGCATCGCCGACATAGCGGTGCCCATCATCCCGCTCGCCCTTCAGCGCCACGAACAGCGAGCCGACCCCGGCCAGGCGCGAATCGATGACCACGCCGGCAACCGACTGGTCCTTCAGACGCGCCGAATCGGGGAGCATGCCCCCCAATCCCTTGATCACATCCGATATCATCAACGCTCGTGTCACATCCTCACCTCGACCCATCCCTCACGGCGTCCCGCCTCCTGGCGGTATACCGAATATCTGCACCAGTTGGCTGGCGACCCGGCTGAATACCGGGCCGGCCACCCGCGCGCCCAGTGTCTCACCCTTCGGTTCGTCAATCTTCACCAGGATGGCAAGCTGGGGGTTCTCCGCCGGCAGGTATCCCACGAAGCTGGCGATCACCCGATCCGCGGCGTAGCCTCCCCCTTCCGGTATCTGCGCCGTGCCGCTCTTGCCGGCCACCCGATAGCCCGGCACCGCCGCCTGCGGCACACCCTGCTCCACCGCTTTGACCAGCATGTCGGTCAGCGTCCGGGCTACCGCCGGCTGGATGACCTGTCGCACGGCATACGACTGTATCTCCATCACCCGCCCCTGATAGATGATGCCTTTCGCCACATGCGGATGCATCAGCACACCGTCGTTCGCCACCGCGCTGATCGCCGTGAGCATCTGTAGCGGCGTGACGGCGATACCCTGGCCGAAAGAGTTGGTCCCCAGGTCCGACTCGTGGAACTTCGGCGTGCCGTACCAGTGGACATCGCCGGCGACCTCCTGCGCCAGATCCACCTCGGTTCGCTCCCCAAAGCCGAACAGCCGCACGTACTCGTAGAAATCTTTGGGACCCAGGCGCATGCTGACAAAGGTGGAGCCAAGGTTCAGGGAATGTACCAGCACGTCCTGCATGTCGACGAGGCCGTACGGTGCCTTTCCCATATTGCAGATCGGCTCGCCGCCCAGTTCGATACAGCCGCTGTCGATATATGTGGTTTGGGGGGTGATGACGCCGGCATTCAGGCCGGCGGCCAGGGTCACGACCTTGAAGACCGAGCCTGGCTCATACTGGCGGGAGATGGCTGGATCCACCCAGACCTCAGGAGAGACTTCCGTATAGCGCGCCGGCGCATAGGCCGGATAGCTGGCCGATGCCAGGATCTCCCCGTTCCGGGGATTCATCACCAGGACCGTACCACCCACTGCGCCGGCGCTCGCAATCGCAGAGCGCAGTTCCTGTTCCACCAGATATTGCGCGGCACGGTCAATGGTCAGGATAATATCACACACGGGCTCCGGCGAGGCGTTCTGCACAAAGCGCCAGCCCAGGTCCGCCAGGTATGTATCCGTCGGTTCCAGCTTCGGGATATCCTCCCCCTTCAAATAGCGCTCATATGCCTTTTCCACGCCATAATACGCCTTTCCCTCCGCATTTACAAATCCCAGCAGGTGACCTGCCAGGGAGCCTTCGGGGTAGACGCGGAAAGGAACCGGGGTCAAGGTGACGCGGTAGCGGTGCAATTCTTCCGCCTTCAGCTTCTGATACAGTTCGACGCCGGCCGGATAGCCCAGGTTCCCGAGATACACGTACTCCCGGTCGCCTCGCAGTATCTCGCGGAGCTTGTCCTCCCCCCACTCGGGGAAATACGGGGAGATGATCTCAGCCAGTGCATCTACCTCGCTGTTCCGCACGGCGGAGGGAGATGCGCCCACCTGCCAGCGGTACTCGATGCCGGCGAGCAGGGCACCATCGCGATCCAGGATGTTCCCGCGCACATCCGGCGCCGAGCCGTGCACGACGGCCTCCGGCTTCCAGCGGCGGGCATCCTCTCCCCCAGCGAAGACCACCCGCAGGGACTGGAACCCCAGCACCATACAGAGCAGGATCGCCAGAAGCGAAAGAAATCCCTCCACAAGCCACAGTTTGTGCCGGGCCTGTCGGTCAAATTCATCGCCCATGGTCATCAGCCTCCCTGGAGGCCGCGGCTCCGCCCGCTCAACGGGCCTGCGCCAGACTTTCGCTCGTCATCAGCGGCCCTACGACCAGGATGTCCACCCGGTCTTCCGGCTGAAGCCTGAGGGCCTGGGCATAGCGGAACACCTGCTCCATGGAGGTCTGCTGTGCCACCTGGAACTGCAGATAGCGGATGTCGCGCACCTGGGCTTTCTGCATCTCTTGCAGAATGCCCATGGATTGATGCGCTTCCTCGATGACAGCGGCCTGTTCCAGGTACAGCCAGCCGGCGGCGGACAGCAACAGGACGATCAGCACCAGGCCCAGGGCAGTGCGGGGCCGCAGGCGCGCGCCCGTCCGCACCGCAGAGGGACTGCGCCAGAACGGCCGGCTCACCAGCGCGATGGGGGACTGCCAGGACAGCGAATCAGCGAAAGACCTCTGCCACATGGAGCGTACAGATGTGCGCATTTCCCCCTCCATATGAGATGTTCACACCGTACTGCGCCCGCTCGGAGAACGCAGGGCACCATCAGGTGGCAATCGGCGCGCCGCCCGCAGTTTCGCACTGCGCGCCCGAGGATTGGCCGCCACCTCCGCCGGCGTCGGCACGACCGGCTTACGGTACATCAATTCCAGCCGGGGCACATGTCCACACGTGCAGATCGGGGCCTCCGGCGGACAGATGCACGCTGACGCTTCTCTTTGCATGAACTGCTTGACAATACGGTCCTCCAGGGAATGGAAGGTGATGACCACCAGCACACCCCCCGGCGCCAGCAAATCAGGCAGTTGCTCGAGCGTGCGCTGGAGCACCCCCAGCTCGTCGTTGACCCGGATGCGCAGGGCCTGGAACGTGCGCGTGGCCGGATGGATCTTTTCCCGCCGGCCTACCGTCCGCTCGATCAATTCCGCCAGCTCGCGGGTGCGCGTGATCGGCCGATGCGCCACGATGGCTCGTGCGATCCGCCGCGCATACCGCTCTTCACCGTATTCCCACAGCAAATCCGCCAGCTCCCGCTCGCTCAATGAGTTCACCAGGTCGGCGGCGGTGATGCCGCCCGATGGGTCATAGCGCATGTCCAGCGGGCCATCCACCATGAACGAGAAGCCGCGCGCCGGGTCCTCGACCTGCGCGCTGGACCATCCCAGGTCCAACAGGATGCCATCCACCGGTGCAAATTGATAGGCATAGGCAATCGAAGCCACATGTACAAAATTGCTATGTACCAGAATGACCCGTTCGCGCCAGGGGGCGAGGTTCTGGCCGGCAACCGCTATTGCCTGTGGGTCTGCATCCAATCCCAGTAACCGCCCGTCTGGAGAGGAATGCTCCAGAATTGCTCGGGCGTGACCGCCTTGTCCTACCGTGCAGTCAATATAACGGCCGCCTGACCGGGGGGCGAGCGCCTGGATGACCTCGGCGCATAATACCGGTACATGAGAGGCGGGGACTATTGGACTTAGAGCCTCCCCAGGCTGGATATCCTCTCGATCAGCCCTTCGGGGTCCTGCTCCATCAGCGCTTCCTGTTCCTCCCATCGCTGTGCGCTCCAGATCTCCACCCGTGAATTCAGCCCCACCACCACGACTTCGGATTTGGGTTCGATGCCGGCATATTGGGAGAGATGGTCGGGGAGGCGGATCCTCCCCTGCTGGTCGGGCAAATCATCGGATGCGCTGGAGAAGAAAAAGCGGCTGGCCAGCCGGCCGTCCTTGGTGGACATCTTCACGTCTTCCTCGAAGTTCGCGGCAAGCTGAGCCCATTTCTCCTGCGTGAAGACCCACAGACAGCGGTCCGGCCCACGGGTCACCACCGCTCCGTTGCGGAACTCCTCCCGGAAACGGGCCGGCAGTGCCACCCGCATTTTCTCGTCGACGCGATGCCGGTACTGGCCGAGGAACATGAGCGCCTTTCTTTCCCACCAGCTTGGACGTCGGGGAACCTTGCTCCCCACTTTTCCCCATTTTCCCTTTCACCTTCCCCATTATACACCATTTTCCCGTTCTGCGCCACAATTTTTGCGGCCAAAAACCTTAAAATTTCGCGCCTCCCTGAGAAAGCTTGCAGCCATCGGTCGGGTGGGGAACCGATGGCTGCTCGCCGTGGATGGGATGGGAAATGGTGGGACTTCAGATGAAAGCCTATCAAGCTGTTAAGGCGCTCTTTCCCCCAGGCTGTGCAACCGCGTGAACTTGCGTCCGCCTCCCGTACTGCTGTGCCCGACCCTTCGTTATCGTCAACTGTATTATAATGCAGGCGTACACGAAAATCCAGAGGTTTTTCCCTTTATCCGGGACATTTAACATAAAAACCGCCTGCCGCATACGCTGTGGCAGGCGGTAACAAGGTGGGTGGAACGGGCTAATAGGCCAGCCGGCTCACCTCGTTGCCGGCAGCATCGTACAGCACCGCGGTATCCCCTCTATTATGCCAGATATATTTGCGCGTCCAGCGGAGATGCACAGGTGGATTGCTGGTTGCCATCAATCCGCTGTGCACGTACACCGCCCCGCCCGGAGGGAGGACATAGCCGGCAGGGAAGGTATACCACTGGTTGCCTTTGACGCTGAGGAGCCGCCAGCCGGTCATATCCTGCAGCGCAGTGCCGTCATTCACGATTTTGACATACTCATCCCACGACCAGTATTTCAGCTCGGCAAGCACGAGGTGCGAGCGCGGCTCCGGGGTGGGCGTGGGAGTGGGAACGGGGGTTGCGGTGGCCTGGGGCGGCGGCGTGGACGGAGGAAGCGTCCCCGCCGGCCCGCTGGGCCGGCCGCGCACCGTCACCTGAATGCTCCCCTGCCAGCTCCCAGCCTCCCCCACCAGACTGTTGAAGGTCACTCGCAACAGCTCCACGCCGTCCAACCAGGCATCGAGTTCCGCGCCGCCCATGGCATCCGGGCCGGTATATGCCGGCTGACCGCTGGAAGACTGCTGGCCGCGAAACACATGGGAGGATCCACCGGAAAGCACCGTGACCAGATGGTCATCCGGCGGAACGCCTTCCAGAGAGATCTCGCCGGAGATCAGCTCCGAGAACGACTTCCCCAGATTGCACTCCACCATCAGGGTGCCGGCGCCCGAAAATGAGACCGGCGCTGAGCAGGTCGCCGTCTCGACGACCGGCGTAGGACTGGCTGCCGGTGTCCCCGATGGGGTTGGCTGGACCACCAGCGCGTGGGAAGAACGGCGGAGCACATCCCCCACGCTGGTCCCTGTGGCCGCCAGCACCCCGACCACCACCAACGCCAGGGTACCAAGGAGAACAGCATACTCCACCAGGCCCTGGCCGGCCCCCTGCCTATCCCTTCCCCCCGCCATCATGTCGCACCTCCGCGCGGGTCATCCATACTTGCGCTTCAACACCGCCAATATACATGCAAACACATATTTTTGTCAATCATCCTTTCATCCTATCCGCCCTGCGGTCTCATACCGCATTCCCCTTCGGTCCCAACACTCCAGCCGGCACACTTTGACGAATCGCACATCCTCGGATATCATGGAGGCCGTGCTGGCCCCGCCGTGGGGCCGGCGGAATCTCTTGCACATCGGAGAGCTGGTTCATGCTCATCGGTCTGCTCAAAACCATGCGTCCCAAACAGTGGACGAAAAACGTCTTTGTCTTCGCCGCGCTCATCTTCGACAAGAAACTGTTCCACCCGGTCTGGTTCTCCCGCACGCTGGCCGCCTTTCTCCTCTTCTGCTTGATCTCCGGCACCGTGTACCTGATCAACGATGTCGTGGACCTGGAAAAGGACCGCCGGCATCCCGAAAAGCGCAAGCGGCCCCTGCCGTCCGGCCAGCTCTCCCCTCAGACCGCCATCGCGGCGGCGGTCGTCTTTGGCGCGGCCGGCATCGGGCTGAGCTTTCTGCTGGACCTGCGCTTCGGCGTCATCGCCCTGCTGTACCTGGCCAGCATGGTGCTCTACTCGTTCGTGCTCAAGCACCTGGTCATCATTGACATCATGACCATCGCCGCCGGCTTTGTCCTGCGGGTCGCCGCCGGCGTGGTCGTCATCCCGGTCGAGCGCTTCTCCCCATGGCTCTACGTCTGCACCACCCTGCTGGCGCTGTTTATGGCCGCCAGCAAACGCCGGCATGAGCTGGTGCTCCTGGCCGAGTCGGCCAACAATCACCGCCGCATCCTGGACGAGTACAACATCGAGTTCCTGGACGATATCATCGCCCTGGTGACCTCAACCACGGTCATCGCGTACTCGTTGTACACCTTCTCGGCGCCCAACCTGCCGGCCAATCACGCCATGATGCTCACTATCCCCTTCGTCCTCTACGGCCTATTCCGCTACCTGTACCTTGTGCGGGTCAAAGGCCTGGGCGGGGCGCCGGAGGATCTCCTGCTGAAGGATATCCCCCTTCTGCTGGACGTCGTCGGCTTTGGCCTGGCGGCCGTGCTGATCCTCTATATTTTCTAAGGGTCACGCCGGCCGGGCGGCCGGCGTCCTGCTATATGGCGCGCAAAGCAGGGATGCGGACCGCATCCCTGCTTTGTTCGTTGCTGTACGGAGTGACCGAATTTGGCCGGCCGCAGGCCTTAGCGCTTGGTGTACTGTGGGGCCTTGCGGGCGCGCTTGAGACCGGGCTTTTTGCGCTCTTTCTCGCGCGGATCGCGGGTCAGGAAGCCGCCCTGCCGCAGGATGGGCCGCAGTTCCGGGTTCACCTGCAGGAGCGCCCGTGCCAGGCCGTGGGCGACCGCGCCGGCCTGCCCGCTCACACCGCCGCCTTCGACCTTGATGGATACGCCGAAGGCATGGCGCATGTGCACCGCCTCCAGCGGGGCCAGGGCGATCTTCTGATCGCGCAGGCGCGGGAAGTACTCCTCGAAGGGGCGATCGTTGACGATGACCTCCCCATCGCCGGGATAGAGGCGCACGCGCGCGGTGGCGGTTTTCCGCCGGCCTATCCCCTCAAAATATCTGCCGCTCAAATCAATGACCATGCTTTCCTCCACGTCTCTCGTTCACCAGGGATTGCCATCGCCCGAATGTCACAGTTCCAGTGGCTTGGGCTGTTGGGCCTGATGCGGATGTTCCGGCGAAGCGTAGACTTTCAGTTTCTTGAACATCTTGCGGCCCAGCCGGTTCTTCGGCAGCATGCCCCGCACCGCGGCCTGCAGGACCCGCTCCGGGTGTGTCTGCAACTGCCGGCGCAGGGTGACCGATTTCAGCCCTCCGGGATACCCGGAATGCCAGTAATACATCTTCTGGTCCAGCTTGCGGCCAGTGACGCGGATCTTGTCCGCGTTAATGACGATGACGTAATCCCCGCAGTCCATGTGCGGCGTGTAATAGGGTTTGTGCTTGCCGCGCAGGATCTTGGCGATTTCCGTGGCGAGCCGGCCCAGCGTCTTGCCGGCGGCATCCACCACGTACCACTCGCGTTGGATGTCTTTCTCTTTCAGCGTATAGGTTCTCACTTCATCCTGACTCCTTCGAAGTGTTCTGGCGCGTATCCATCGGCATACCGCACGGCCATCAGACATAGCCCCTGTGCGGGCGCCGGCGGGCTGGTCTGCGAGCGGTCTCGCGACGCAAAGCGCCGCGCAAACTCCTCCCCGCTCATATTCCCCAGCCCCACCTGCAGGGCCGTGCCAACGATACAGCGCACCATCGTTCGCAAAAACCCGTTGGCCTCGATATCCATCCACACCAGGGAGCCCTCGCGGTGCCACTCGATGCGGTAGACCTGGCGCACCGTGGACTCCCCCTGCGTGGGCGTGCCGAAGGTGGCAAAATCGTGCGCGCCCACCAGCAAACGGGTTGCTTCCGCCATCGCCTGCACGTCCAGCGCCTGCGGGACATGCCAGGCATAGCGACAGCGGAGCGGCGAGCGAATCGGCTCGTTCCAGATTTGGTAACGATACAGCCGGCTCAGCGCATCATAGCGCGGGTGAAACCCCGCCGGCGCCTCATCCAGCCGCCGCACCGCGATATCCTCCGGCAGAAGGGCGTTCATCCCCTGGTGCAGTTCCTGGAGCGGGTGGGACCAGTTCGTATCGAACGCGATCACCTGCCCCAGGGCGTGCACGCCGGCGTCGGTGCGGCCGGCGGCCAAAATCCGCACATCCTCTTGTGTTAACCGCCGTAAAACGGACTCAATCTCTCCTTGAACCGTCAGCGCATTCGCCTGGCGCTGGAATCCCGCGTACCGTGTGCCGTCATACTCCACGATGGCCCGCAATCGGAGCGCCATCGCCTGCCTCGACCTTATTCGACCAGCTCCAGCAGGACCATCTCAGCGCCGTCGCCCTGCCGGCGGCCCAGCTTCAGGACACGCGTGTAGCCGCCCGGCCGCTCCAGGTAGCGCGGCGCAATCTCCTCAAACACCTTCTTCACCACCTGCGGGTCATTCAGGCGGGCCGCCACCAGCCGGCGGGCGTGGAGCGCATAGCTCTCATCCTTCAGGCCCTTCTTGGCGATGGTGATCAGCTTCTCCGCCGAGGGGCGGATGGCTTCCGCCTTCGCCTCGGTGGTGCGGATCTTGCCATGCCGGAGCAGTTCCGTCGTCAGGTTGCGGAACAGCGCTTGTCTATGTCCAGTCGAACGACTCAGCTTTTTTCCTGCGACTCGATGCCTCATTGGTCATTCCCCCCATGACGTCATAAATCCACGCCAGACCTGATGGACAGGCCTACTCCAGCTCCTCGTCCTCGATATAGTCCTCGTCCTCTTCCAGCTCTTCCTCTTCTTCTTCTGACGCGGCCCGAGCAGAGGCCGAGGGCGTATACTCGATATAGGACAGGAACCCCTTGGACTGCAAAATGGTGAGCAGTTCGCTGAGCGACTTCCGCCCAAAGTTGCGGATAGCCAGCAGTTCATCCTCGCCCTGCTCCAGCATGTGCAGGATTTCCCCAACGGTGGAGATGCCGGCGCGCTTCAGGCAGTTGAACGCCCGCACCGACAACCCCAGGTCCTCGATGGGCATGCGCGCCACCTTGCTGGGGATGCGCTCCTTCTTCTCTTCCGGCTCGGACACGCTCACCGGTACTTCCTGAAGGCGCGCGATGCGGGAGAACTGCTCCACCAGGATGCGCGCGCTTTCAATCAGGGCCGCCTCTGGCGTGATGGTGCCGTCGGTCCAGATTTCCATGACCAGGCGGTCATAGTTGGTCATCTGTCCGACGCGGGTGCGGGAGACCTGGAAATTCGCCTTGCGCACCGGGCTGAAGATGGCATCCACCGGGATCTCCCCGATGGGCAGTTTGCCTCGCTCTTCCGCCGGCGAATACCCCCGCCCCCGGCTGACCACCATCTCGATATCCAGATTGACTTCGTTGGAATCCGCCGTCAGCAAATGCAGTTCCGGATTCACCACCTCCACCTGGGAAGGGCACTGCAGGTCCGCCGCAGTCACCTCCCCCTCCTGCGTGACGCTCAGGTAAATCCGGTACGATTCATCGGTATCCGAGTGAATCTTGAAACGCAGTTGCTTCACGTTCAAGATGAACGCGGTCATATCCTCTTTCACGTGAGGGATGGTCGCGAACTCGTGCGGCACATCGCTCACGCGAATGGAAGTCACTGCAGCCCCGGGTAAAGACGAGAGCAGGACGCGGCGCAGGGCGTTTCCCAGCGTGATCCCATAGCCGCTCTCCAATGGGCTGATGACAAAGCGCCCATACTGCTGAGAGCTCGCTTCACACTCGATTTGGGGCAAAACTTGCGTTAACAAAGAACTATCCTCCTTATGCACAGCTCATGCTTGCAGGCGGGTGGGGCCGGCCGGCGCACTGCCGGCGCTGTCCCACCACCTATCAAGGCTTAACGGCTGTAGTACTCCACAATGAGCTGTTCGTTGAGACGCACGTCGATCTGCTCGCGCCGCGGCACCTCGAGCACCTTGGCCGCTGCCCGCTGGGGGTCCAGCGACAGCCATTCGGGCGGCTGGTGCTTCATCAGGTGATCCATGCGCTCGCGGAAGTAGGTCAGCCGGCGCGCACGCTCCGTGATGGAAACCACATCCCCGGGCTTCACCAGCGCCGATGGGATGTTGGTCTTCCGCCCGTTCAGCGTGACATGTCCGTGCAGGACAAGCTGGCGCGCCTGGGCGCGCGAATCCGCCAGCCCCATGCGGAAGACGACGTTATCCAGCCGCGACTCCAGCAGGGCCAGCAGGTTTGCACCCGTCAGGCCCGGCATGCGCTCAGCCTCTTCGAAGTAGCGCCGGAACTGCCGTTCCAGCACGCCGTAGATGCGGCGGGCGCGCTGCTTCTCGCGAAGCTGGAGGGCGAAGTCCGATTCCTTCCGGCGCCAACGCCGGTTGGGGCCGTGCTGGCCGGCCGGATAGCTCCGCCGTTCAAAGGCGCATTTCGACGTATAGCACCGTTCGCCTTTCAAGTATAACTTCTGACCTTCTCGGCGACACAGCTTGCAGACTGGTCCCGTATACCTAGCCATTTTGCCTCCTGCTTGTCAACAAATCCCCTGCCGATAACAGAATATGCGGAATCATTACACGCGCCGCTTCTTCGGCGGCCGACAGCCGTTGTGCGGGATGGGCGTCACATCGGTGATGGAGCGCACCCGCAGGCCGGCGCTCTGGATGGAGCGGATGGCCGCCTCGCGCCCGGGGCCCGGGCCTTTGACAAAGACGTCCACCTCCTGCATGCCCATATCCTGGGCCAGCTTGGCCGCCTCCACCGCCGCCTGCTGGGCGGCAAAGGGCGTGCTCTTGCGAGAGCCCTTGAAGCCCACGGAGCCGGCGCTCTTCCAGCCCAACACGTTCCCCTTCGGGTCCGTGATGGTCACGATCGTATTGTTGAATGATGCCTGGATATGCACCTGCCCGACGGGCACAATCCGCTTTTCTCGGCGAGCCGTCTTTTTTCGCCTGACTGGTGACATTGTTCCTCCTGCGTCAAACCGCTGTTCTGCTGAACATCCAGATGGTGATGCTTACCAACCTTTCACGCCGCGCGGCCAGGGCCGCACCGGCATGCCCAGGGCCCGCGGGGAGCCCACAGTGATTACTTCTTGGCCCGCGACCGCTTGCGGCCGGCGACCGTCTTGCGCGGACCGCGCTTCGTGCGCGCATTGGTGCGGGTGCGCTGACCGCGCACGGGCAGGTTGCGCCGATGCCGCAGTCCACGATAACAGCCGATTTCCATCAGCCGCTTGATGTTCATGGACACTTCGCGGCGCAGGTCACCCTCCACCTTATATTCCCGGTCGATGATCTCGCGGATGCGGCCGATCTCCGCCTCCGTCAAGTCCTTCACCCGGGTGTCCGGATTGACGTTCGCCTTCTGCAAAATCTTGTTGCTGGAGGTTCGCCCGATGCCGTAGATGTAGGTCAGGGCAATCTCCACCCGCTTATCTCGAGGTAAGTCTACCCCAGCAATACGTGCCATTCCTTTTTTCCTCCACTAACTGGCCATTGACAAGATTAAGGTACGCTCCCCGCAGGAAGCCGGCCGAAACCTCTTCCGTCTCCCCTGGCCAACTTATCCCTGGCGCTGTTTGTGTTTCGGGTTGGTGCAGATCACCCGCACGATACCCCGCCGGCGGATGATCTTGCAGTTGGCACAGCGTCTCTTGACTGATGGTCGCACTTTCATCGTCGTATCTCCTTCGTTCACCTGCTGTCTATAAGCGTGTCAATATTTCCGCTTCGCCATCGCGCACCAGGATGGTGTGTTCGAAATGTGCCGACAGGCTCCCATCATACGTCACGACGGTCCATCCGTCGGCCAGCACCCGGGTGCGCCAATCCCCGACGTTCACCATAGGCTCCAGGGCGAGGGTCATGCCGGCCCTCAGCCGCACACCGCGGCCCGGCGCCCCAAAATTGAGCACCTGAAGCCCCTCATGCATCTCCCGGCCGATGCCGTGGCCGGTGTATTCCCGCACGACAGAGAAGCCGCGCGATTCGACGTAGCTCTGAATGGCGTGGGAGATATCCCCCAGCCGGTTGCCGGCCCGCGCCGCGGCGATGCCGGCGTACAGCGCCCCTTCCGTGACCTCCATCAGCCGCCGGGCAAGATCCGAAACCTTCCCCACCGGCACCGTGATGGCCGCGTCACCGTGATAACCTTGGTAAATGGCACCCACATCCACCGAGAGAATCTGCCCCTCCTCCAGCACCCGCTGGCGGGATGGGATGCCGTGCACCACCTCATTGTCCACGGAAGCGCAGATGGTCGCCGGGAAGGGCGGACGGTCACTGCCGCCGTCGTAGCCCTTGAAGGAGGGAACGCCCCCCTCTGCCCGGATGATGCGCTCCGCCAGCTCATCCAGCTCGCCCGTGGTGATGCCGGGACGTACCTGCTCGCGGATCGCCTCGAGCACCTTGGCGACGATCTGGCCGGCCCGCCGCATGAGAGCGATCTCTCGCTCCGACTTGATGACAATGCCGGCCACGTTCACGCACGGCCTCCAAGCACCGGCTCCAGCGCTTCCTCCACTGCCTGGCGAACCGATTCGACATCCTGCTCGCCGTCAATCTCGACCAGCAGGCCCCGCTCCTTGAAGTACTCGATGAGCGGCGTGGTCTGCTCCAGGTAGACCCGGATGCGCCGGCGCTGGGTCTCCGGCTGGTCGTCGGGACGCTGATACAGCTCCCCGCCGCAGACATCGCAGATGCCGGGCTGTTTGGGCGGGTTAAAGCGCTCATGGTACACCGCGCCGCACTGCCGGCAGGTCCAGCGCCCACCCAACCGCTCCAGCAGGGTCGTCTCGCTCGCCCGGATGTACAGCACCAGGGCCAGCCGGGAGCCGCGCTCCGCCAGCGCCTTCTCCAGAGCTTTCGCCTGCTCGATGGTCCGCGGGAAGCCGTCCAACAGGGCACCGCCGGCGCAGTCCGGTTGGGACAGGCGCTCCATGACCATGGCGATGGTCACATCGTCCGGCACCAGCTCGCCCCGGTCCATATAGCTTTTGGCCAGCTTGCCCAGTTCCGTCTGGTTGGCGATGGCCGCCCGGAACAGGTCGCCCGACGCCACATGCGGGATGCCCAGCTTCTCAGTCAGGAACGCCGCCTGGGTGCCCTTGCCGGCGCCCGGCGCCCCTAACAGCAAGATGTACAGCGGATCATGTGAGCCAACCATGCGCGCCCCCGCGAGACCAGCGATCTTTATTTCTTAATGAACCCTTCATAGTGGCGCATCAACAACTGCGCCTCCAACTGCTTCAGGGTATCCAACACCACGCCCACCACGATCAGCAGGCCGGTGCTGGTGATCAACATGGTGCCTGTTTCCGTCACGTCACGCACCAGCCAGGGCAGGATGGCCACGCCGGCCAGGAACAGCGCGCCCACCAGGGTGATGCGCTGGAGCACGCCGTTGAGGTAGTCCTCCGTCTGCTTGCCGGGGCGAATGCCCGGGATAAAGCCGCCCTGCCGCTGAAGCACTTCCGGCAGGTTCTGCTGTCGGAAGACCACGTCGGTATAGAAGTACGTGAACCCGATCACCAGGAAGAAGTACAGGATCCAGTACAGGTTGCCGTTCGGGCTGAAAGCACTGCTGATGGCCGTCGCCACCTTCGACACGAACTCCGACTGTGAGTTGACGAAGTAGCTGGCGATGGTGCCCGGGAAAAGCATCAGGCTCTGGGCGAAGATGAGCGGGATCATGCCGGCCGTGTTCACCCGGATGGGAATATGGGTGCTCTGGCCGCCGGCGATCCGCAGGCGGTTGCCGCGCATCGCCATGACCCGCTTGCCATACTGCACTGGAATGCGGCGCTGTCCCTCCTGCACCACCACGATGACCGCCACGGTGATAACCGTCACTACCACAAACACCAACAGAGACCATGGGTTGGCGATCAGGTTCGCCGCGATGCGCTGGGGAATGCGGGCCACGATGCCGCCGAAGATGATGATGGACACACCGTTCCCCACGCCGCGCTCGGTGATCAGATCGCCCAGCCAGACGGCCACCATGGTGCCGGCGGTCAGCGTGGCGATGGTCGAAAGCGTCGCCAGCCAGTACTCCGCCGTGAACCCGAACGCCGGCATCAGCCCCTGCTGTTTCAGGATCGAAGACTGCCCAAAGGCCTGCAGGGCCGCTAAAGGCACCGTCAGGTAATATGTATACCGATTGAGTTTGTTACGCCCTTCCTCGCCCTCTTTGGCGAGCTTCTCCAACTGCGGGATGAGCGGCATCAGCAACTGCAGGATGATGGATGCCGTGATGTACGGGTAGACGCCCATGGCCATGACGGAAAAGTTGGCCATGGCGCCGCCGGAAAACAGGTCCAGCATGCCCAACAGTTGGTTGCTCTCAAACAGTCGGGCCAGGCCGGCCGCATCCACGCCCGGCACCGGCACATGCGATGCCAGCCGATAGATGACCAGGATCCCCAGGGTAAAGAGGATCTTTTTGCGCAAATCCGGCAGTCGAAACGCGTTCGCAACCGCTTGTAACATCCTGATGGGCCTCCATTCCCCATCTCCGCCGGCGCTTCCGCCGGCGAGAGCACCCCATTATTCCAGCGGCAGGACTTCCACCGTGCCGCCGGCGGCCTCGATCTTCGCCCGCGCGCTTTCCGAGAAGCGGTGCGCCTTGACCGTCAGCGGGCGGTCCACCTCGCCGCGGCCCAGGATGACCACCGGCTTCTTGGCCGATTTGATGACGCCGGCCGCCGCCAGGGTCTCGGGCGTGACCACACTGCCGGCCTCGAAGACATCCAGCCGCTCCAGGTTCACCGGCGTGTACTCGACCCGGAAGATATTGACGAAGCCGCGCTTGAAGGGAAGCCGGCGCACCAGGGGAAGCTGGCCGCCCTCGAAGTACGGCGGCTTCACCCCACCACTGCGGGCGCGCTGGCCTTTCGTGCCCCGGCCGGCGGTCTTGCCGTGGCCGGAGGAAATGCCGCGTCCCACGCGCTTTCGATTTTTCTTGGAGCCCGGCAAGGGCCGCAGTTCATGCAGTTTCATAATGTCTCCACCTCACGTACGCCCAACTCGCTTGCCCGTTATTCGACAACTTCCACTTCTTCCACCGTCACCAGATGGCTGACCTTGGCTATCATGCCGCGAATCACCGGGGTGTCGTCATGCTCGACGGTCTGGCCCCGCCGCTTCAGGCCCAGGGCGCGGATGGTGCCGCGCTGGGGCTGTTTGGCGCCGATCAGGCTTTTCACCCAGGTGATGCGGAGCCGCTTCTTCGTCGCAACCGTGTTAGCCATTGGCCTTCCTCCGCTTCCAGTGTGGCAGGACACGGGAGACCGGCACCTTGCGCCGGCGGGCCACTTCCTCCACATCCTGAAGCTGGCACAGCCCGTTCCAGGTGGCAAAGGCCACGTTCAGGATGTTGGAACAGCCCAGCGACTTGCTCAGGATGTCGCGATAGCCGGCAGCCTCCAGGACGGCGCGCACCGCGCCGCCGGCGATGATGCCGGTACCGGGCGAGGCCGGCTTCAGCAGAACCACCGCCGCATCCTGGCGGCCGATCACCTCATGCGGGATGGTGGTGTCCACCATGGCCACCTTGCGCATATTCTTGCGGGCGCGCTCCGTCGCCTTGCGGATGGCATCGGGCACTTCCGCCGCCCGGCCGATGCCCAGGCCCACGTGCCCCTTGTTATCGCCAACCACCACCACCGCACGGATGCGGAAGCGCCGGCCACCCTTGATGACCTTGGCTGTGCGCGTGATATGGATCACTCGCTCGTCAAGACTCTCTTCTTCGCCGTACGCCTGTTCTTCAGTCCAATCCTGCATTGATATTCCTCCAACTTGGCTTCCGCCGTGTTGCAGGGTGATGCTCACCCGGCTAGAATTCGAGACCAGCCTCGCGCGAGCCTTCGGCCAGCGCCTTCACCCGGCCGTGGTAGGGGTAGCCGCCGCGATCGAACACCACCTGCTTGATGCCGACGGCCAACGCCCGCTCCGCCACCACCTTCCCCACCAGGCGGGCCTGCTCGGTCTTCGGCAGTCCCTTGATCAGCTCGCGCACCTTCGGATCGATGGTGGACGCGGACACCAGCGTATGGCCGCGCGTGTCATCGATGATCTGCGCATAAATATGATTCAGGCTGCGAAAGACGTTCAAACGCGGGCGCTCTGGCGTGCCAAATACTTTCTTGCGCACGCGTTCATGACGCCGTTTGCGAGCTGCATGTGCCTTCAATTCCTTTCCCATTCTTGACCTCCGCAGTGCCGGCGGCCCACTGCCGCCTGCACATCTCCAAGTCCTGACTTCCGTCTCGAGAACGCCGCTTACTTCTTGCCGCCCTTACCAGCTTTGCCGGCCTTCAGGCGCACCACCTCGTCGGCATAGCGCACGCCCTTGCCCTTGTACGGCTCCGGTGGACGCACCGCCCGGATCTTCGCCGCGACCTGACCGACCAGCTCTTTGTCGATCCCCTCCACCTGGAAATCGCGGCCGCCCTTGTCCACGGAGAAGGTGATGCCAGGCGGCGGCAGGAATTCCACCGGGTGGGAATAGCCCACGCTCAGCACCAGGGCATTGCCGCGCATTTCCACGCGATAACCGACACCCTGGACCTGCATGCGCTTGACAAAGCCCTTGGACACGCCCTCCACCATATTGGCCAGCAGGGCGCGCGTCAGGCCGTGCAGGGCACGATGCCGGCGGGAATCGGTCGGCCGGGTGACCTTAAGCTGGTTATCCTCCAGCGTGATCTGTATATCCGGCGAAAAGGTGCGTTCGAGTTCCCCCTTCGGCCCTTTGACCCGCACGCGATTCGTGCGAGGGTCAATCTCGACCGTGACGCCCTTGGGCAAAGGGATTGGTAATCGCCCAATTCTTGACACTTTCACACCTCCAATCGCTCGGCTGTCGCCGGCTGTGACTTCGACAGCCAGATTACCAGACATAGCACAGGATTTCACCGCCAACGCCCAGCCGGCGCGCCTTCTGGTCGCTCATAATCCCCTTCGAGGTGGATAGGATGGCAATGCCCAGCCCACTCCGCACCCAGGGGATCTCATCCCGGCGCACGTACATGCGCCGGCCAGGCTTGCTGACCCGCCGCAACGCCGTGATCACCGGCTGACGCCGCTCATCATAGCGAAGCTGGATGCGCAGGAGCATATATGCCCGCTTCGGATCGCGCACCAGTTGATAATCCTCGATGAAGCCCTCTTCCTTCAGCACGCGCGCGATCTCCTGCTTCACCTTAGACGAGGGCATCACCACAAAGGGATGGCGAGCCATCGCCGCGTTACGAATGCGAGTCAACATGTCCGCAATTGGATCCGTATGCATCGAAATTCTCTCCTCCAGAGCCACTTCAGCTAAGGGACTTGGCCGGTACGGGACATCCGTCCGCGTGCCTTACCAGCTCGACTTCACCACGCCGGGGATCTGACCTTCCCAGGCGAAGCGGCGGAAGCAGATGCGGCACATTTTGAAGCGGCGCATATAGCCGCGCGGCCGGCCGCAAATCTGACAGCGGTTCCGCACACGAACGGCATATTTCCGGCGCTGTTCCCGATACATCATGCACTTCTTGGCCACGTTCTCTCTCCTCTTCGGCGCGTCGTGATGCGCAGTATCCTGTTATTCCACCAGCGTCTCGGGCTGGCGGAACGGCATACCCATCAACTGCAGCAGCCGGCGGGCTTCCTCGTCGGTCTTCGCCGTGGTCACGATGGTGATCTCCATGCCGCGGACCTTATCGACCTTGTTGTAATCGATCTCCGGGAAGACCAACTGCTCCCGAATGCCCAGGGTGTAATTCCCCCGGCCGTCGAAGGAATCGGGCGAGACGCCCCGGAAGTCCCTCTGGCGCGGCAGGGCCACGTTGATCAGGCGGTCCAGGAAGTCGTACATGCGGTCGCCGCGCAGGGTCACTTTGACGCCGATGGGGTTGCCGGCGCGCAGCTTGAAGCCGGCGATGGACTTCTTGGCCCGCGTGATGATGGGCTTCTGGCCGGTGATGATGGCCAGGTCCTCGCTGGCCGCGTCCAGCGCCTTGGCGTTCTGCAGTGCCTCGCCCAGCCCGATATTGACCACCACCTTCACCAGGCGTGGGACTTCCATAATATTCCGATATTTGAACTCCCGCATCAGCACGGGCACGATTTCTTCTCGGTACTTATCTTTCAATCTCGGCATATTGCTCTCCTACTTTTGCCGTTAATGGTCTGCCGGCGGCATTATTCGATGATCTCGCCACAGCGCTTGCAGTAACGAGCCTTGGAGCCATCCTCGAACACGCGGATGCCCACCCGGGTAGGCTTGTCACAGCGCTTGCAGACCAGGGCCACGTTCGAAATATGAATGGGCGCCTCGCGCTCGATGATTCCCACCTGCGTGCGCACATCGCCGGTGCGGCGCTGGTGCTTCTTCACCAGGTTGACGCCGGCCACGATGACGCGATCGCGATTGGGATCCAGCCGGCCGGGAAACCGCACCGACCGACCCGGCAGGACCTTGCGCACCGTGCCGCGCATACCCCGGTTCTTCCCGCTGATAACCTCAACTGTATCGCCTGTTTTGATCTTTCGCATCCCCATAACCTCCCCGGCATTCATCCTGGGACATCCTCGCGCCTCTGGTGCCGGCTCACAGCACTTCAGGGGCCAGCGAGACGATCTTCATGAACCCCTTCTCGCGCAGTTCACGGGCCACCGGGCCGAAAATGCGCGTCCCCTTTGGGTTGCGACGCTCGTCCAGGATGACCGCCGCGTTGTCATCAAACCGGATATAGGTGCCGTCCGGGCGGGCATAGGGCTTTTTCACCCGCACGATCACCGCGCGCACCACCTCCCCCTTCTTGACGGAGGCGGTCGGGGTGGCCTCTTTCACCGAGGCGATGATGATATCCCCCACCGTGCCGTAATAGCGGTGAGAGCCGCCCATGACCCGGATGCACAGCAGTTCCTTGGCTCCCGTGTTATCCGCCACAACCAGCCGAGACTCTTGCTGAATCATTGCTCTGCCCTCTCGATGATTTCAGTGACGACCCACCGCTTTTCACGGCTCAGCGGCCGCGATTCGAGAATGCGCACCAGGTCACCCACCCGACAGGCATTGTGCTCGTCGTGCGCCTTGTACTTCTTGCGCGCGCGCACGGTCTTATGATACAGCGGGTGCTCGTAGGTGCGCGTGACCTCGACGACCACCGTTTTATCCATTTTATCGCTGACCACGCGACCAATCAGTTCTTTTTTGGGCATGGCTTACACTCCCCGTCCCTGTTCCAGCTCACGCAGGATGGTTTTGACGCGCGCGATGTCCCGCTTGACCTGGGTCATGCGCTGGTAGTTTTTCAACTGACGCGTGGCCCACTGGAACCGCAAGTTGAACAATTCATGATACAGCTCGTCCAGGCGGCGTTCCAGTTCTCGCCTGGCGGTGGGATAGTCCAGTCCCGCGATGGATGCTCGGATTTCCTGCGCCTTCATCAACTACCCTCCCCCTCGCTTTCGACGCGAGTGACGATCTGGGTTTTGATGGGTAGTTTATGGGAAGCCAGCCGCAGAGCTTCGCGCGCCACTTCTTCGCGCACGCCGGCGATCTCGAACAGGATGCGTCCGGGCTTCACCACAGCGACCCAGCCTTCCACATTGCCCTTGCCGCCGCCCATGCGGGTCTCCGCCGGCTTCTTGGTGATGGGCTTGTCCGGGAAGATGCGGATCCAGAGCTTCCCACCACGCCGCACATAGCGCACGATGGCGCGACGGGCCGCCTCAATCTGCCGGTTGGTCATCCAGCAGGGCTCCAACGCCTGCAGGCCGTATTCGCCGAAGGCGATCTCGGCGCCGCGCGTGGCCCGCCCCTTCATCCTTCCACGATGCTGTTTGCGATATTTGACTCGTTTCGGCATCAACATATGTCCAACTCCTCAGCCGCACCAGCCCCGCTGGTGCTCTTCAAGATAGCGGTTTCATGAAACTGCGCCGGTCTTCGGCCTGGCCGGCACCCTCAGGCACCCGCCTCGGCGAACTGCTCGGCCTGGGCTTTCTTCTCGGGCAGGACATCGCCCTTGTAAATCCACACCTTCACCCCGATGCGGCCGAAGGTGGTGAGCGCCTCTGCCTTGGCGTAATCAATGTCCGCCCGCAGGGTGTGGCGCGGCACCCGCCCCATGCGCACGGTGTCCTTGCGGGCCATTTCGGCGCCGCCCAGCCGGCCCGAGCAGGTGACCATGGCGCCCAGGGCGCCGGCCCGCAGGGCCCGCAGAACCGCCTGCTTCATCGCCCGCTTAAAGGACACGCGGCGCTCCAACTGCTCGGCGATGCTCTCCGCCACCAGATAGGCATCCAGCTCCGGCTTCTCGATTTCCTCGACGTCAATGCGCACGCGCTTCTTGGTGAAATCCTCCAGGAGCTGGCGGAGCTTGTTCACGCCGGCGCCCTTGCGGCCGATAATAATGCCGGGCTTGGCCGTGTGGATGACGATGGACACCTGATTTGGGAAGCGCTCGATCTCGATCTTGGAGATGCCGGCATTGGGCAGTTCCTTGCGGATCATCTCCCGAATCTTGATGTCCTCCATCAATAGTTTGCCGTATTCCTCGCCCTCGGCATACCAGCGCGCATCCCAGGTGCGGATAATGCCAAGACGGAACGCATTCGGATGAACTTTACGCCCCAAATTGAACCTCCTTGCGCTTCAGCTCCACGATGTGCATTTGCCTGCCGGCCACGAGGGGCCTGGCGTTATTCCTTCTCTTCCAGCACGACGGTGATATGCGACGAGCGCTTCAGGATGGGCTTGAAGCGGCCGCGTGCGCCGAACCGCCGCCAGCGGCGCGTGGGCCCCTCGTCGGCGTAAATCTGGGCGATGTACAGGTCCTCGCCGGCCATGCCGAAATTCTCCTCCGCGTTGGCGATGGCCGAACGAATCACCTTGGCCACAGGCTTCGCGGCGGCCTTCGGCACGAACTGCAGCCGCTCCAGGGCCTCCTGCGCCCGCATGCCGCGCACCAGGTCCACCACCAGTCGGACCTTCCGGGGCGACATGCGAATATATTTCGCTACTGCCCTAACCTGCATCCCCATGATTTACCCCCTTCTGGTCTTCTTCTCTTTCGCCACATGCCCCCGGAAAGTCCGGGTCGGGGCGAACTCGCCCAGGCGATGACCGACCATGTTCTCGGTGATATAGACAGGGATGTGGTGCCGGCCGTTGTGCACGAGGATCGTGTGCCCCACCATCTGGGGGAAGATGACCGAGGCGCGCGACCAGGTGCGGATCGCCACGCGCTTGCCCGTGCGGTTCATCTCCTCGATCCTCTTCAACAGCTTCGGATCCACATACGGCCCTTTTTTCAATGACCTCGACACTGGTCAACCTCCTGCTTCGTCACTGCGTAGACCTAAGATGTGCTGACTGCATTACCGGCCGGCGGTGCGGCGGCGCACAATGTACTTGTCCGTCGCCTTATTGCGCCGGGTCTTGTAGCCCAGCGCCGGCTTGCCCCACGGCGTCTTCGGGCCAGGCATGCCGATGGGAGAGCGGCCCTCACCGCCGCCGTGCGGATGATCACGCGGCGTCATTGCAGAACCGCGCACGGTCGGGCGCCAACCCAGCCACCGCTTGCGGCCAGCCTTGCCCAGCTTGATGTTGCTGTGGTCAATATTGCCGACCTGGCCGATGGTGGCCTTACAGCGCTTGTCCACCAGGCGCATCTCGCCACTGGGGAGGCGCAGGAGTACATACTTACCCTCTTTCGCCATCACCTGGGCGGCGGTGCCGGCGGCTCGCGCAATCTGGCCGCCCTTGCCGACATGCAGTTCCACGTTGTGCACCATGGTACCCAACGGGATGTTCTCCAGCGGCAGGGTGTTGCCAGGCCGGATCTCCGCATCCGGAGATGAAATCACCGTGTCACCAACCTTGAGCTCCAGCGGTGCGATGATGTACCGCTTCTCGCCGTCCGCATAGACCAGCAGGGCGATGCGCGCCGAGCGGTTGGGATCGTACTCGATGCTCACCACGCGCGCCGGGATGCCTTCCTTGTCGCGCTTGAAATCAATGATGCGGTACATGCGCTTATGACCGCCGCCCCGATGCCGCACAGTGACTTTGCCGCGGAAGTTCCGCCCACCGTGCTTCTTCAGCGGCACCAGCAGGGAACGCTCGGGTTCGGTCTTGGTGATCTCCTCAAAGGTGTACCCCGTCATGCCCCGCCGGCCGGGTGTGGTCGGTTTATAGACTTTGATCGGCATTCTATCTGACCTCCACTCGCTGATTGCACTCAGCGCCGCGTCGTATCATTACACGCCTTCGAAGAACTCGATGCGCTGGCCAGGCGTCAATGTGACGATCGCCTTCTTCCACGCCGGCTGTTTGACCACCACACGCCGGCCGTAGCGGGAGCGCTTCGGCTTCATCGAGACGATATTCACGTCCACCACCGTCACATTAAACGCCTTCTCGACAGCCGCTTTCACCAGAGCCTTGTTGGCGCGTCGGTCCACCTCAAACACGTATTTCCCCTTCTCCGCCAACGCGCTCGACTTCTCCGTGATCACCGGGCGCCGCAACACTTCGTAAAGGTGCATTTCGACCTTTCCTCCCTACACACGTCCTGGCGCGCGACGACTACTGCCCCAGGATGGACTCGATGACTGCCAGCGAACCCTTGGGCATCAGCACGTAATCATAGCCCAGGAGGTCGCGCACGTTCAGGTAATTGGCCAGCAGTGTCTTGACCTGCGGCAGGTTGCGCGCCGACAGCTCGACGGCGGTATCCTTGGCCGGCAGGAGGATCAACACGCTGGAATCCAGCTTCAGCGCACCGAGCACCTGCAGCATCTGCCTGGTCTTCGGCGCTTCCAGAGCCAGCTCATCCAGCACGACGATCTGCTGGTCCGCCGCCTTGGCCGACAAGGCCGCCCGCAGTGCCAGGCGCCGCATCTTGCGCGGCATCTTCTGAGCATAGCTGCGCGGATGAGGGCCAAAGACCACGCCGCCGTGCCGCCAGTGCGGTGCGCGGATGCTCCCCTGGCGCGCTCGACCGGTGCCCTTCTGCCGCCAGATCTTGCGGCCGCCGCCGGCAACCTCGCCGCGCGTCTTGGTGTCGTGGGTGCCCAGCCGGGCGTTGGCCAACTGCCGCAGTAATGCCTGATGCATCACTGCCTTGGTCGCCGGCGTCAATGGCACCCCAAATATGTCGTCGCGCAGTTCGACTTCGCCTACGATTTCACCCTGCATATTTCGCAATGGCACTTGCATCGTCTCTTTACTCCCACTCCAGATGCGCCGGCGGTACCGCCCACTGCAGGCGCCGGCACATAATGGTTATCCCTGTTTGCGAGCCTGCTTGATGAGCAGTAATCCACCGCGCGGACCGGGCACCGGGCCCTTCACCGCCAGCAGATTGCGCTCCGGGTCCACCAGAACGACCTTGAGGTTCTGCATGGTATGGCGCCGGCCGCCCATCCGCCCCGCCATGCGCGTGCCCTTCAGCACACGGCCCGGCGTCTTACAGGCACCGATGGAACCCGGCGCACGCTGTCGGTCCGACTGGCCGTGCGTCTTGGGACCGCCGCGGAACCCATGCCGCTTCACGACGCCGGCGAAGCCCCGGCCCTTGGTGGTGCCCACGACGTCCACGCGCTCACCCACCGAGAAGATGTCCACGGTGATCTTCTGACCCACGTCGTAGGGCTCATCCTCTTTGACGCGGATTTCCCGCAGGATGCGGAGCGGCGGCAGGTTATGCCGGCGCAGATGCCCCAACAGCGGCTTGTTCAGCTTCCGCGGCGGGACCTCTTCATAGCCGATCTGGATGGCGGAGTAGCCATCGCGCGCCACGGTCTTGCGCTGAGTGACGTAGCAGGGCCCGGCCTCGATCACCGTCACCGGCACGACCAAGCCGTTCTCGTCGAAAATTTGCGTCATGCCAACTTTTCTGCCCAGTATGCCCTTCATCGTTCCGTTTTGGACGAGAAGACTGCCGCTGGTTCCTGCCGCATCATCTTCTCGCCCCTACCTCCTTTGCCAGAGTTTGTCTCGTATAGGTTCGGGGGCGCTGTGTCCCTGCCGGCCGCGCGCCGGCTTACAGGCCCAGCACTCCCCTGCCTGGCGCTACAGCTTGATCTCGATATCCACGCCGGCCGGCAGGTTCAGGCGCATCAGCGTGTCGATGGTCTTGGACCCCGGGTCAAGCACATCGATGAGCCGCTTATGGGTGCGGATCTCGAACTGTTCCCGGGAATCCTTGTCGATGAACGGAGAGCGCATCACGGTAAAGCGCTCGATCTTGGTGGGCAAGGGAATGGGGCCCACCACGACCGCACCAGTGCTCTCCGCCGCCTCCACGATCTGCCGGACCGACTGGTCCAGGACCCGATGATCGTACGCTTTAAGCCGGATTCGAATACGCTGTTTTGCCATCGGTTGCTACCTTGCCCACCTGATTATTCGACGATCTTGGTGATGACGCCGGCGCCCACAGTGCGGCCGCCCTCACGAATGGCGAAGCGCGAACCCTCCTCCAACGCCACCGG
>JACIWP010000001.1 GCA_014360855.1 Anaerolineae bacterium | reverse complement strand
GAATACCTGCGCGTGTTCCTGGAAGAAGCGGAGGATCATGCCGCCAGGCTGTCCGAGGCGGTGCAGGCCGGCAGTGCCAAGCAGGTGGACTATCACGCCCACAGCCTGAAGGGCGCCGCGGCCACCATTGGAGCTGTCCGTGTGCGCGACGCCGCCTGGGAGCTGGAGCAGATGGGGAAGCACGGCAGTCTGGCCGGCGCACCCCGGGCGCTGGAAAAACTCCTGCAGGAAATCGAATCCGTGCGCCGCATTACCGCGCGGTAGAGGGCACATCCCTACTTCCAACGGCTTTTCCAGGCCAGCGGGAACCAGATGCGTACGCCCGCCGGCGTGGGGGAAGGCGTTGGGCTGGGCGTTGCCGTAAGAGTGGGAGTGGAGGTGGGTGTCCCCGTCGGGCTGGCGGTGGAAGTGGGTGTCGCGCTGGGCGTCGCAGATGGGGTAACGGTTGGCGAGGCAGTGAACGTCGCCGTTAGCGTGGGTGTGGGGGTGCTGGTCAGTGTGGCGGTCGGTGTGGCCGAAGAAGTGGGCGTGTGAGTGTGAGAGGGGGTGGGGGTGGCCGTCGCCGGCGGGCCGTAAGCGACCACCAACTGGGGCGGGTTATCCCCCTCCTTCGTGCTGAACCCTCGCCATGAGGCATCCGGGCCGGAAGCCTCTTCTCCCCGCAGGACGATCCCGTAGTTGGGCCGCCGGCCGGCGACCCAATCGCGTACCAGCTCGGTGACATCCAGCTCATACCAGGAACCGATCTCGAACCCGACATCCGCGCTGCCGTAGGCCGGCCCCCATGCCGGCGCGCTGTTCCACGTGATGCCGGTCTCGGTCCATGCGCTGTTCACCGCGTAGGCGGTGATATGATCCAGGGTGTCGGGGAGGTCCCAGGTGAATACGTGATAGATGCGCAGGGAAGCCGTGATGACCTGCTGGCCGGCGGGGATGGCCGGCAGGGGGAAAGCGAGGTAGGAGCGCGCGATCCGGCCCGGTGGGTTCAGGAAGTCATCATAGCCGGCCCACATATCGGAGGTACTGCCCAAATTGACGTTGGGATAGCCCTCCAGCACGCACGCATCGGCAGTAGGGGTCAGGACGATGAAGGCGCTGGCGGTCTGCGGGATTTGGGCCTGGGCCGCGGGCAGGCCCAGGGCGAGGAAGGAGAGCGCGGCGAGGCCGGCGGTGCCCAGCAGGAGCAGTGCAAGGAAGGATACGGCGGGCCGGCGTGCCCGGTCATCGTTCATCTCATTCCACCAGGGAATACATGGTAGCCACCGGCTTAATTTACATGATCAGTGTATCATTTTCCTCCCTGGCTGTCAACTGCGGAGCGGGTACGGGCGTTGGGCCGGCCGTGTGGTCAGCAAACGGCGCTACAATTACGATACATCCAATAATACACCGTGACACGGGGCGGCAAGAGATCGTAACTTTGCGTCTACCTGCCGGCGCGAAAAAGCCCCCGCGCGAGGATTCGCGCGGGGGCCTTCTCTGTCCCAGACCGTGCCCTTACATCCGCAGGTACGAATCGGCGAAGATCACCTTGTTCAGCAGAATCTGCACCGTCTTGTAAATCGCCGCCTGGTCCGGGTCATTCATGTCCACCAGCGCCGGGTCCAGCTCGCTCATGGAGGCCACGGCATCGTACAGGTTGACCAACAGCCGGCCGACCGGCGTCGAGGTATCGCGTTGTTCCACGATGCGGATGAATTCGTTCTGCGCCTCATCCAGCGGGTCGGCGATGGCGGCATCCAGGCCGGCGGCCATCAGCATCACCAGATACGTGCGGTTGATCAGGCTCCGGTTCTCCGGCGAGACATTGTTGGAGACATTGGACAACCCCACCACCGTCATGGGCGGCGGCTCCGCGGCGACCTTCAGGAAGCGCACCGCCTCGATGGCGTTGGGCACATACTCCTGACAGCCGTTCACCGTCAGCACCAGCGGGTCAATGTAGATATTCTCCATGGGGATGCCGTATTCCGTCAGCCGCGGGATGAGGATTTCCATGGCGATGCGGACGCGCTCCTCCGCGCTGACGGGGATGCCGGCCTTGGTCATGGTCAGGGCGATGATCTTGGCATTGTACTGCGCCGCCAACGGCCCCAATACCGACAGGCGCTCCTCCTCTGCTGAGGTGGAATTGATGAACGGCGGGCGTTTGCACTTCTTCAGGCCGGCCTCGATGGCCGCCGCATTGGTCGTGTCCAGCGAGAGGGTCACATCCGGGATGACATCCTGGATGGCCTCCACCGCCCACTCCATGATGGCCGGCCCCTCCTTTTTCTGCGGGCCGATGTTCAGGTCAATCACCCGCGCCCCGTGCTCCCACTGCGCCAGGGCCATCTTCTGCAGGGCTTCCGTGTCGCGGTTCTGGATGATTTCCTTCACCCGTTTGGAGATGATGTGGATGTTCTCTCCGATAATCAGCATGTCTCTATCCTCCCTTCGTGTGGGTAACTGAAAAACAGTTGTACCACTGCCTCGCGACGCACCGAAACAATTACAGGCCGGCCCGGATGGCCAGCTCACGCACCGCCTGGTAAATAGGGGAATCCACGCCGATCTCGATGATCGGCCGGCCCTGCATGTCGAACTCATTGATCGTCGGGTCCGCCGGCAGGGCGAACAGCGGCTCCAGCCCCATCTCTGCCGCCTTCTGGCGGAACGCCTCCGGCAGGGTCCCGTTGACGCGGTTGATCACGAAGAACATGCGGGAAACCCGCGTCCCGTGTGGGCCTAATTCGCGCACCAGCTCCTTGATGCCCTGCGCCGCCGTCAGGCCCCGCAGGGTGGGATCCGAGACGACGAAGAGGTGGTCAATATGGCGGGTGGTCTGCCGGCTGATATGCTCCATGCCGGCTTCATTATCAATCACCACGTAGTCGTACTCGTCCCCCAGCCGGTCAATCACCGCCCGGATGATGTTATTGGCGGCACAGTAACAGCCGGGGCCTTCCGGCCGGCCCATCGCAATCAGGTCCAGCCGTGAGCTTTCCACCAGCGCCTGATTGATGCGGTACTCGAACCAATCGTGCTTGCTGATGCCGCGCGTGCTCCCGCCGCCGGCCTGCACCTCCTGCAGGGCCTCCTCCCGGATACTGCCCACGGTCTCCTTCAGCTCCAGCCCCAGTGCCAGGTTCAAGTTGGAGCTGGGGTCCCCGTCAATAGCCAGGATATATCCCTGCCGTTCGGTTTTCAGAAACTTGATCAACAGCGCGGCCAGGGTGGTCTTGCCCGTGCCCCCCTTGCCGGCAATCGCTATCGTCACCGTAGCCATGCGAATCGCAATCCCCTTTTCTCCACAGCTATCCGCCCGAGGTATCGGAGCGCTGTTCAGTATATTCCACCTTCACCAGATACACCCGACATGCCGCCGGCCCCAGACACTCCAGCTCCACCGGCTCATCCTCCGCCGCGGCGGCGTCGAAAGTCAGGACTCTGCCCTGCTCCGACAAGCTTGTACGGGTTTCTTTCCCGGCCGCCCCCCGCACAATCAGTTCCGCACCGCCGTCCGAGCCGGCCGCGATGGTCAGCCGAACGCCGGGGCGCCCCCAGGCTTGTACCTCCAACAGGGCCCGGCCGGCGATCTCCCGCCAAACCTGCCCGTCCTCCTCACGGCGAGGTCCCCATCCCTCGCCCAACACGGCAAATGGTTGGGGCTCCGCCGGCGGCTCCGCACGATAGACCGTCAACCGCTCGTCCTCGTACACGGGCGGGACGCCGGCGAAGATCTCCTCGGTCAAAGCGGTCGTCACCTCGCGCTCCGCGCCGCCTGGCATCTTATAGCGGTCCAGCACCACATAGCGGATGCCCATCCAGCTCAACACGCTGGGGCCCAGCCGGCGCACGTCGTCGCACAGGATATCCCGGCCCAGGAAGCGAAACTCCTGCAGTACCGGCGCTCTATACACCAGCGTGCGCGGGTCGTCCCGGGAGATATAGCCGGCGGTCAGCGGCTTGCCGTGCACCGTCTGGTACAGCAGGTATCCCGGGCGGTCCCAGTTCACCGGCAGGTTGAGCACGGCGAACTGGCCTGGCTCTTCGGCCAGTTGGTGATAGAACGCCGGCGTGTCGGGCGGACTCATCGGATAGGGCGCGCTCCAGAACTCGAAGCACACCAATCCCACCGCCAGCGCCGGCAGGAGCTTCTGCCATGCCCCCCTGCTTCGGGCCATCAGCTCTGCCAGGCCCAGCGCCGCCAGCACCCCCAGCCCAGCCATCACCATCACGTCGAAGCGGGCGATGGAGCGCGCGATGCGCACGAACGGCACCCCGTCGTACAGCAGAGCGTACGGCAGTGGTATCTGCCGTCCCGCCGCGCCCCACTCGGAACGGCCGGCGACATGCAGTACCGGCCCCAGCGCGCATATGACAAAGAACAAGGTGACAATCCACCAGAAGCGACTGTGCCGGCCGGACCGCACCGCCGCCCAAATGCCCAACAGCAGGGGCACAAAGCCGGCAAAGACCGTCCGCTCGGACAGTGTGCTGGCGAAGCGCTCCGCCGCCTGGCCGGCCCACTGCCCCCACAGCGGATGGAACGGGTTCGGCGTGACAAAGGCCAGCAGATCGGCCGAAAGCTCCAGCGCCTGCTCTCTGGGCGGCACCATGAAATCCGCCCGGCCGGCCTCCCGCGCCATGGGCCACCACAGCGGCGCCAGCACCAGCAGGAAAACGGCCCAACTGCCGGCCAGGAACAGCAGATGCCGCCAGTGGAGGCGCCGGCCGGCCAGCCAGTACAGCGCCAGCACCCCCGAGAACAGGGCCAGGTACAGGGCGAAATACCAGTCGCACAGGCCGGCGAAGATGAGGAACAGGCCGGCCAGCCCGCTCCACTTCGCCCATACGGCACCGATGGCCGTTCCGCCGTCTATTTCCCTCATCCCCCGCCAGAGCGCCCACACGGCAAAGGGGATCCACTCCAGCGAGAAGACCTGCATATGGCCGAGCAGGTGCGCGAAATGGAACGGCGAGAACGCATAGACCACGCCGGCCAGGAACGCCGGCCACCGCTCCTCCGCCTCGCGCCAGCCGGCATTACGCAGGACGTCGCGTGCCAGCACATAGGCCCCCAGGCCGCCGGCGACAAAGCCCAGCAGGACGATGCTGTTGTAAGCCGCGAGCAACCCGAAAGTGAGCTGTACCGGCAGGCTCACCAGGCCGTTGAACGGGTTCAACGTCTGAAAGGCCAGGCTGACCCCCGTGGGATAATAGAGCATGTCGGTGTAGAGCGGAGTGACGCCCCGCTCCACCAGCGCTAGGCGCATCCACCACAGGTTCCAGTAATTCTGCCAGCCGTCGAACCCGTCGCCGGGGATCGCCCGGCCGAATTCGCGCACCAGCGGATAGGTCATGGCCAGGGCCAGGGCCAGATATCCGCCGGCGGCCAGGAGCACCCCTGTCCACTGCCGGCCGCCCCTTCGCCGAAACCCTACCTCCGCCATGCCATACCCCTATGGCTGGGGGGTCAGCAGAGCGGCCACGCTGGGGAACAGTTCCAGTTGGGTATGCGGCAGAAACATGGCCGACATGAACTCCTCGGTGAAGGTATTATCGGCGGACAGCTCCAAATAGGTCATTTTGCTGGCGATTTCCGCCACTTCATCGCGCAGGTCCGGACAGAGAAGGGCCTGATACGCGCCCTGCACCGAGGTGTTCCCCAGGAAACGGAAGCGGTCATGAGGCATGTCGGGCAGCAGGCCGATTTGAATGGCTTTCTCAATGTTAAGGTACTTGCCGAACGCGCCGCCGATCAGGACGCGTTGGACATCCCCAATCTGAATCCCCACACTGCGGGTGAGCGTGGAGAAGCCGGCGAAGATGGCCGCCTTGGCGCGCAGGAGGTTTTGCACATCCACTTCGGTCATCACGATGTCGGCCGCGCCATCCGCCGTCTGCTCTTTCCACACCACCACATACTCCATGCCGTGCTCGCCCCGGCGAATGCGCGGCGTCCCCACGCGGTTCTCGAATCGCCCGCCTTTGGTCAGCAGGCCGGTGACGAACAGCTCCGCCAGCAGGCTGATGATGCCGGAGCCGCACAGCCCCTTCGCCGGCACATCCCCGATGGTGTTGTAGGTGGGTTCGCCGGTATGCGGGTCAATCCAGACCTCTTCGATGGCCCCTTCGGTGGCGCGCATGCCGGACTGCACGCCGGCGCCCTCAAAGGCCGGGCCGGCGGAGCAGGCGCAGGTGATCAGCCAGTCGGAGTTGCCCAGCACCATCTCGCCGTTGGTGCCCACGTCAATGAACAGGGTCAGCTCCTCCTGGCGATGCATACCGGTGGCCAGCACGCCGGCGGTGATGTCCGCCCCCACGTAGCTCCCCACCCCGGGCAGGCAGTCCACCTTGGCGTCCGGGTTGATGTTCAATCCCAGCTCCGCCGCCAGCACCGGCTGGGGGTGGTTGATGATGGGGATGTACGGCTCCAGCCGGATCGGCTCGGGCGGGATGGCGAGGAAGAGATGGATCATGGTGGTGTTGCCGGCCACCGTGGCGCGCTGGATATCGGTCGGTTGGATGCCGTTGCGCGCCGCCACCTGCTCGATCAAGCCGTTCAGGGTACCGACCACCAGCTTCTGGAGATGCTCCAATCCGCCCGGCCGGCGGGCATAGATAATGCGCGAGATGATATCCTCGCCGCAGGCAATCTGCGCGTTGTACTCGACGGCAGAATCCACAACCTCGCCGGTCAGCAGATCCACCAGGTACACCACGTTGGAGGTGGTGCCGATGTCAATAGCCACCCCGTACAGCTCATGGGTGCGGCGCCCGGGCACCAGGTCGATCAGCCGCGGCCGCCGGCCCTGCCGGCGGGTCGTCCAATCGTAATACTCCAGCGTCGCCGTCACCTGCCAGTTCGCATCCCGCAGGATTTTTCCCAGCCGGCGCAGCATTGGCAGGGAGATGCTGACCTGCCCGCCCTCCTCCAGATGTGGCTGGAGATGGCGCACCACCCGCTCGAAATCGGAGGTGTTGTCCGAAAGCGATGGAGGTGCGATATCCAGGTACACCCGCCGCAGGGGAGGGTCACTGCGCCAGTCGCAAGAGATGGGCAGTTCCACCCGCGGCACCTTGCGCGGTTCGCTGGGGATGCGCCGGCTGAGCTTATCCGCCTGCGGTGGGATGGCGACGACCAGCTCCTCATCCTGCACCAGCGTCTGGCACGCCAGCGCCCAGCCTTCTTCCAGTTCTTTCTCGCTCAAGCGGATCACGGAACGCCGGCGGACGGTCCCCTTCTGCACCTGCACCTTACATCTGCCACAGCGCCCCTGCCCGCCGCAGGGCAGGTGCAGGGCGATGCCGGCCTGTGCGATGGCCTCGCTCAGCAGGGTGCCTGGAGATGCGGTGACTTCGGTTGGATTGCCTTCCGCCGGTAGCAGTCGGATCACTGGCATATCCGGATTACGACGCCCCCTTATGCCAACAAGGTCTCGCATGGGCCGGCGCACGGATGTTCCGCCGGCCGGCCCTCGGGAACAGGGCAAACGGGGGGAGCAGGCAAGCCCACTCCCCCACTACCACACGCGGTGTTACACCATTACTGCCACAGCTTCAAATAGGCCGGGATATCCACCGCCTCGCGCGGCCCCACCAGCACCTCCCAGCCCGGCAGTTCCTCTTCCAGATCGCCCGAGATGGTGGCCACAAGGCCGGGGATGATGATCTTGTGGTGATTGATCTTGCTCTCGACCTGGAAGTTCTTGACCGCTTTGGCAATGACCTCGGCGTCGAACTTGCCGGCCGCCCAGGCAGTGAGCACGCTCATGCCCTCGGAATCGGTGACCAACAACCAGGCCGGTTTGCCAGCGCCTTCCACCTCGCCGGCGACGCTGAAGTAGGTCAGCGAGAAGTTGGTCGTCACCATCAGCGGGTCGCCCGGCTTGGGGCTGTTGATCTCATACAGGCCCGGGCTGACCTGGATGGGCTTCTGCGGATCGGTGTAGATGTTCTGCCGCAGGGTCATCAGCGCATACACATCCGCGGCATCGAAGTGGTCGAGCACGATGATGCCAGCATATTTGCAAATGGCCTGGGCGGCGGCGATGGTCTCCTCTTCCGGGGAATTGGCGCCGTCGCCGGCAAAGGCGATGATGGGATAGCCCAGCGGGCGGAAGTTCTTCTTCAGGGCCAGCCGGCGCAACTGCGTGAAGGCCGCCAGGGCGCCAGCCAGATGGCGCGGCATCGGGTCCAGCACCAAATCCTCCGCGCCGGCGGCGGTCGCCTTCTCCGTCAGCGCGGCCAGGCCATCCAGCGTCTCTGCCTTCACTGCCAGGGAGGCGCCGTGCGCCTTGGCCAGCGCGGCCATAGCCTCCACATTGCCATCGGAAGCCGCGTAAATGAGCGGCTTCATGCCGCCCTCTTTCTCCAATGCAGCCTTCATCGTATCCGGGTTGTCGCTCATCAGGATAAAGGGTAGTTTGGTCTTGGCGCGCGCTTTGGCCACCGCGCCGGCGAATGTGCCGGCATCCCCGGAAGCGTTCTCGATGGCCAGCGCGTTCATGACCAGGTTCACGCCCACGCGCTCCACGGAAAAGCCATCTACCAGCGCTGCCTTCTCCTCCAGCGCCGGATCGGTATCCTTCACCCGCAGTGCCAGGCCCGGCTCGTGATAGAAGGTCTTCTCATGGCGGAAGAGGACCGTCTCGTTGCCCACAGCAAAGTTGCGCTCGGTGCCCAGGGTCACCAGGCGGATGGGCGGTGCGGCGGCCGCCGCCAACGCCTGCTTGGCCTCTTCCGAGACATACGGACAGGCGGAAAGCTCGGCCTGCTTGGCGGCCAGCTTCATGGCGAAGGCCAGACAGGTGGGAAAACCGCATTCCTTGCAGTTCGTTTTGGGCAAGAGCTTGTATATTTCCAGACCACTGAGCGGCATAGTGACGTTCTCCTTTCCTCCGGCTAACTGGCCATGAGCTTCTGGATGGTGGACTGAACCAGCTCCAGGGTTTTGGGGTGGCGGACGGTGACAATATCGGCGCCGGCCTCCAGCAGTGCCACGGCCGTCACGGTCTCCCAGATAACGCCGCGATGATGCCAATCGCCCCATTCCGCCGGCACACCCTGGCCCACGCGCGACTCCTTCTGCCGCCAGGATTCCTCACCCACGAAGCAGATCATCGGCTGTTGCGTCATGCCGTCGCCGCTCAGCGCGGCCAGCCGCAGGCGCTCCATGACCGAATAGGTGTACTCAATGCCGTACCCCAGGGCGCCCGTCGTCGGGTCCATCAGGACGCGCTCCATGGGCATACGCATGTCGCTGATCAGGATGTTCAACTGCTTGGCCAGGTTGACATCGATCGGGGAGCTGGCGATCACGAGATGGTTGTTGGCCATGGCGGCGGCCACAATGGTGCGGTAATTTTTATCCTCGCACAGCCCCACAGCGATGCGCTCGCCGGCGGCCTTCTCGCACACCGGCACCAGCATAGCGTTATCCGCCTCCGCCTGTCCTGGCCCACGCACGATCAGCGGCAATGTGGTCGCTCCCAGCACAGCCCTCACCACATCCGCGGCACGCGCGCCGTCGGCCGCGCCCGATTCGTCCAGGGTCAGCTTGAGCATAATCAGCTCCGCCCCCAGCTCTTCCGCCTTGCGCGCCCAGGCGACGGGGTCCTTCATCACATCTCCCCACACTTCCTTCAGCGGTGCCGCCCAATCATCCGGGTAGCGGTCCAGGATTTCGACGGCAACGACGGGTGGGTGCGGTATTGCTCCCTCAAAATGCAGGAAAGGCAGGGTGGCTTCTCCCCCGACGACGACCTCCCGTCCGCGGGTGCCGCCGTTGCTGGGAGTTGCCCCCAAGGTGACTTCGCGAACCTTGCCGGTCCACTTTTCCTTGGGAATTTCGACTGTGGTGGGCATCTGTTGCTCTCTCCTTTCAGTTCCGCTGAGCTGTCAGCACAAACCTGCAATATATTACCACGATTTGAATGCGGGTGCCAAATAGTTGGGCAGGGTTGGCCGGCTACGCCTCCCCGCCGGCGATATACCGTATCACATCCTCCAGTGAGATCATTCCCACCGGCCGCGCCACGGCCGGCCGCGCATGCAGGATGACCAACTGCCGGATGCCGTGATCCAGCATCAACTGCACCGCCGCCTTGATAGGGATATCCGGCACAATGGTCACCACATCCGTCTTCATGATCTCCTCGGCGCGCATATCGAGCCGATCCTCGACAAACGCCCGCGCGATGTCTTCACACGAGATAATGCCGGCCACCTCGCCGGCGGCATCCAGCACCACCACTGCGCTACAGCGCGCCCGCGCCATCCGCCGAGCGGCTTCCCGCAGTGTCATGTCCATCGGGCAGGTCACCACCCCCCGGTGCATCACATCGCGCACCAGCATCGCCTTCTCCTCCTGTATAGCACCGCGCCGGCCGCACCGCGCGCCATGACAGGAGGCCCAGGGTTAATTCCTTCGCTGACTTGGGTGTGCACTTCGTTCCCCTGGGCCTCCTGTGCGGTCGGACAATTTAGAAGATGGGGTCCATCATCAGGGCCGGATGCCCCTTCTCTTCCAGCCAGGGCAGCAGGCCGTCCACGTCCGTGCAGATCGTCTCATCGGCGATCTTGTCGAGCAGGTCGGGGACGCCCTCGCGCTCGGCGGCTTTCTGCAGTTCCTCGCGCATCTGCTGTTTGAGGATGCTGGACATCCAGACCACACGCTTCAGGCCGCCGTCGGCGGAGATGAACTTGCGGCTGGTGATGTAGTACTTGCCGATACCCATCACGCCTGGCGTCTGCAGGCCGCCGCCGGCCATGCCGGCCAGTGTGGAGAAGGTCATGCCCGCCGGCGTCATCGAGGGATCCTCGCGGCTGACGATCATCACCCCGTTGGCCTCCGGGATGACCATCATGATGCACTCGAAACAGCCGCAGGCCGTCATGGGGTTCTCCATAATGGAGTACAGCGCCACCTGCTCCACCGTGCCGTTGGAATGCTGTTTGACGAACTCGTTCGGGCCGGTGAAATAGCCCTTGATCGGGTCCAGGCAGGTGCCTTTCGGAATGGGCTGGTTCGGGCCGGTCGGGTTAATCTCGTACGAGGCCTTGCAGTCCAGCCAGTTATAGGCGCCGCACAGGCCAAGGCGCTCCGGGGTCACCACGCAGACATGGTTCGGGGCGAAGGACTGGCACAGCGTGCAGGAATAGAAGGTGTCCACCGCTTCGTCGGTGAGGTCGGCCAGCCGGCGGTTGCGGTAATCGTAGGCCTTGCGGGCCACCTCCAGCATCTCGGCCACCTTCTTCGGATCGGTGATGATGGTCACCTGCACCTTGTCCACGATGGCGCCGAAATCGGCATGGAAACGGGCATAGAGAATCTCACCCAGGTGCTTCAGGTTGAAGCCCTTTTGTGCGGCGGCCTTGCTGATGCGGATCCAGGTGATGTCGCGCTGGCCGATATGCTGGACGCCGGAAGCGCCGTTGATGAAGTAGTGGATCTGACGCTCCAATACCGGTTCGAAGTCCTCCTGCATCTTGCGGCCGGCGACCTCCACCAGGATACCCATATCCATGGAGCCGCCTTCCTCGACCTCATCAAAGCCCGGGCCATCGATCACAATCTTGTGGTCCTCGATCTCATCCATGTTGCGCATGCGCAGGTATTCGAAACAGCGGGAATTCTTCCCACCAAATTCGATGCGCATGTCGGCGCGGCGCACGCGCTCACCCTCAAAGGCCGAGCCATACGGAACAGGGATGGGCACCTCGGTGATCTTGATTTTCACGCCGCGCACCTCAATGGCCCGTTGGACCAGGCGCTTGGCGCGCTCCAGGTCGTTCTCCCCCTCGATATCGTCGAACGGCATGGAAATGACATGCTCGTAGCTGGTAATACCGGTGGGGAGAATCTGCGGGATGACCGTGTCGGCGATGGTCGGGAAGCCGTAGGAGATGGCGCCGGCGGCCGCCGCATACTTCAAATCGTCAATCTCGCCCAGCGCCAGCACAAAGGCGAAGACGCGGTACTTGTTGTACAGCAGGATCTCGCGCGCCTGGCCGCCCTTCATGCCGCCAAAGGTCAGCGCCGAGCGGGTGGCAAAGCCCAGGGCATAGATGGCCGACATGGTATCCAGGCCGAAGGGGACGATGTAAGTATCGTACCCCATCTCCACCCCTTCCTCATGGAGCTGGTGAATGATACTGCGGCCGTTCACGTTGCCGGAGAGGAAGACCAGGATGTTGCGCTGTTGGAGCTGGCGGACGATCTCGACCGCCACCTCGTTGGACTTGGCACAACCGACGATGGCGGCGAAGCCGGGCATGCGGCCGTCCACGAGCTGGATACCCCAGGCACGAAGCTGAATGTCATCAATGGGGCCGTTCAGCCGGCCGTCGCCGGCGCCGGCTCCCTCAAACTCCGGCGAGGTAAAGCTTCCGCCCACCAGGCCCTTGCCGGCCCAGTTAAAGGGCATCGGCTCCTCCCCCTTGGCGAAGCGGATGCCCTCGATGGCCTCCATCGCCAGCAGGGAGGCCACGCCGGCGTCCAACGTCTCGCCCAAGTAGGGCAGGTAGTTCTTGTCCTTCGGCACCGGATGCAGGAGCTTTTTGGCCTCCTCCAACACCGGTTCCAGGTCGGCCAGCTTGGTCACCTGCCGGCCAGTAAAGCCGTAAATCACCGGCAGGAAATAGGCCGTGTTCGTGAACTCCACCTTGGCATCCGGCCCCAGCTCAGCAATGGCCTGTTTCAGCAATTGGTCCGCTTCGCGCACCACCATATTGGCGCCGCGCAGGGCTCGCGTAGCAATATATCGGGACATCGATCCTCACTCCCTCAATGCCTCTGTGATTGGGAAAAGGGCGGGGACGCCGGCCGGCGCCCCCTGCCCCAGCGATTTCAGCTTACACCTGCTCTGCGACCCTCTCCTCCACCACCTTACGGCTGTACAGATAGCGCTGTTCGGGTGGCAGGGAAAGGATCTTTTCCATCAGCTCATCGCCGCCGCTCTGGCCGTAGCGCTCGGGGTCCCACGGCACCAGACCCAGTTCCGCTCGCTTGCGGTCAATATGCGCCAGCGCCGCCTGGATCATCTCATCATAGTCCGGGATGAACTCCATGGTGCCGCCGAACATCTCATCCCACTTCTTGGAGAGAATCTCGACAACCTCCGGACTGCCGCTGACGATGTTGTTCACGCCAAAGATGGTATGCACACCGGAGGCGGCGAAGTAGGTGCCGATGGCGATGGCCTTTTCCGACATCCACTCCGGTGCCATTCCTACCGCCGGCAGATCGCCGATATCCTGGCCCAGGCCGCCTTCGGTCGCCATCTGGCTGAGCACGGTCAGGATGCGGCTGTTGTCCACGCAAGAGCCCAGGTTCAGCACCGGCGGGATGCCGATGGCCTCGCAGACCTCCCGCAGGCCCTTGCCGGCGTCGCGCATCATCTCAGGCAGGAGATAGCCGTACTTGCCCGAGGCGTGGGCGGTACAGCCGGTGGTCACCACCAACACGTCGTTGGCGATGAGGGTGCGGATGACCTTCATCATGCCTTCATCGTGTGGAACGCGAGCGTTGTTGCAGCCGACAACGCCGGCGGCGCCGCGGATGCGGCCGGCGATGATGGCATCATTCAGCGGGCGGAAGGAGCCGCGATGCAAGCCGCCCTGCATGTACTGCAGGTACTCATGGGAGAAGCCACCGATGGCCGGGCTGAGCGCGTCCTTGGGAATGACCACCTGGGCCTTGCGGTTGGGGAAGTTGTCCACCGCCCGCTTGACGATCTCTTTGGCGATGTCCAGCGCGTGCTCCTCGTCGAACTCGATATGCAGGGCGCCGGTCATCTTGGCCTTGGGCGAGGTGGTGATGAGCAGGGTGTGGAAGCGCTGGGATACCGGTACCAGTGCTTCCATGATGCACTGCACGTCCACCACCATGGCGTCCACCGCGCCGGTGAGGATGGCGATTTCCTGGCTGAGGAAGTTGCCGGCCGAGGGCACGCCGTGGCGCGCCAGTACTTCGAGAGAGGTACAGCACATGCCGGCGAGGTTGATGCCTTTGGCGCCTTTGGAGCGGGCATATTCCTGCATTTCCGGCATCTGCGCCACCGCCACCACCATCTCGGATAGGGTCGGCTCGTGACCGTGGATGATGAGGTTGACCTCATCCTCTTTCAGCACGCCCAGGTTATGGTAGGTATTCAGCGGAACGGGGGTGCCGAAGAGGATGTCGCTGATATCGGTAGCCATCATCGAGCCGCCCCAGCCGTCAGCCAGGGAACAGCGCAGGGCTTGCATCAGGATGTGCTCCGCATCCATATCCACACCCTCATGGGTGCGGTGCATGGCTTCCACCACTTCCCGGTCGATGCCGCGCGGGGCGATGCCGGTCTTGCGCCAGATTTCCTGCCGCTTCTTCGGCGCCCGCCGCAGATAAATCAATTCGCCTTCCTGCTGACCGAACTGCGCCAGCGCTTTTCTGCCCACATCCTCGGCAATTTCCTCTACCTTTCGCCCCTTTGTGGGTACTTCCATGATTTCCGCGACCTCGTACAGCTTCTGCACGTCGCGGATGCGGTAGCCCTGGGCCTCCCCGCGGGCGGTTTCGATCAGGGTGCGGGCGAGGTCACGGCCGTGGTCCGAGTGGGCGGAAGCGCCGCCGGCGACCATGCGCGTGTAATTGCGGGCCACCACCGTGGCGCGGGTAGCACCGCAGACGCCGCGATCGGTCTTGCCCACCAGCCGGCAGGGTCCCATGGCGCACATGCGACAGCATACCCCGGTCGAACCAATGGGACACGGCTTCAACTCCGCCGCTCGATCAAACACCGTGGGACAGCAGGCTTCTTCAGCAATCCCCTGAAGGGCCACCACAGCGGGATCCATCGATTGGTAATTCGGTGACATGGCTTTACTCCTTCTTCATCGCCGGCGGAATACCGGCACAATCTCATAGCCCTTATGGGCACTTTACCCTACAATGGTCCCCTTAGTACTTGCGGAAGTCGCCCGACATCTCCAAATCGGCCTGGATGGTCTGTGTGACGCGGCGGATGTAGGTGTACCAGGTCGAGGAGTCGTCGTGGGCCGGCACCAGGTCGGAGAAATCAGGCTCAACTCCGATAGGATAACCAGCGGCTTCAATGGCTTGCTGAATCGCTTCTGCGGAAATCTTGCTGGGGTCGTAATCTACCGTCACATCACGATACATGGAGCTGGCGATGACATCCTTGACGCCGTCGAGGGCCAGCAGTACCTGCCGAACCTTCAGGACATGGTGGTCGGCGTACAACGTGGGCGTGCTGAACGTGACTCTTTCCATCCCCGCGCATACCTCCTTTGGTGTGGTAATGGACAGTTGGGCCGGCTAGATTGTGTATTCTGTCACAATTATACCCATTCCTGCCGTTCTGTCAAATCTCCATCCCACTTCGCGCAAAAATGCACGAAGTATCCGGCGCAATTTTTTACTGGCAGTCGTTGATGGTTCAAGGGGAGAACGTGCGCGCCAATCTGCCAGTAGCTGTATACATTATACCACAATGCGGGGAAAATGACAAGGAGGGGAGTTGTTCTCCCCTCCTTGTCGTGCTTGCGTGGAATACGGCGGAGTTAGAAGAGGCCCTTGACCCGACCGGTCTCCAGATCCAGGTCCACGTCCACGAACGCCGGCCGTGCGGGCAGGCCCGGCATGGTGCGCATTTCGCCGCACAGCGGATACAGGAAGCCGGCGCCCACCGAAGCGCGGATGTCGCGGATGGGCAGGCGGTACCCGCGCGGCGCGCCCTTGAGCGTCGGATCGTGCGAGAAGGACAGGTGCGTCTTGGCCATGCAGATGGGCATCTTGTCATAGCCCAGCTTGGTATAAAGCTCGATCTTCTTCTCGGCCGCCGCCAGGAAGTCGACACCATCGGCGCGGTAGATCTCGCGGGCGATGATCTCGATCTTCTCCTTGATGGGGATGTCCAGCGGATAGAGGAAGCGGAAGTTGCTCGGCTTCTCGCAGGCCTTGACCACCGCCTCGGCCAGCTCGGCACCGCCCTTGCCGCCCTCGGCCCAGACGTTGCTGACATAGGCGCCCTCGGCGCCGGCCTCCACCGCCGCCTTGCGCACCAGCTCGATCTCCGCATCGGTGTCGGCGGTGAAGCGGTTGATGGCCACCACCACCGGGACGCCGAACTTGAGCGCGTTCTCAATGTGCTGGGTCAGGTTGGCCAGGCCCTTGCGGAGCAGGTCCAGGTTCTCCTGCGTGTAGGCCGGATCCAGCGGCTTGCCCGGGACGACGGTGGGACCGCCGCCGTGCATCTTCAGGGCGCGCACGGAGGCAACCAGCACCACGCAGTTCGGGATCAGCCCGCTGAAGCGGCACTTGATGTTGAAGAACTTCTCCATGCCCATGTCGGCGCCGAAACCGGACTCGGTGACCACATAGCCATCCGGCCCCACCAGCTTCAGAGCGATTTTGTCCGCCACAATGGAGCTGTTGCCTTGCGCGATATTGGCGAAGGGGCCGGCATGCACGAAGACCGGCGTGTGCTCCAGCGTCTGCATCAGGGTGGGCATCAAGGCATCCTTCATCAGGACGGTCATGGCGCCGGCGACTTTCAGATGCTCCGCCGTCAGCGGGTTGCCTTTCTTGTCGGTGCCGAAGACGATGCGGCCCAACCGCTCCCGCAGGTCCTTCAGGTCCGAGGCCAGCGCCAGGATGGCCATCACTTCAGAGGCCACGGTGATGTCGAAGCCGGTCTGGCGCGGCCGGCCGTCAGCCTTGGTGCCCAGGCCGATGATGATGTTGCGCAGGGCGCGGTCCGAGATGTCCACCACCCGGTTCCACATGATGGAATAGGGGTCAATATCCAGCCGCGGGATGCCCGTGCGGGAGAGCAGGGCCTCGTCGCTCATGGTGCTTTCGTGCATGATGCGGGCGTCAATAGCCGCCGCCAGGAGGTTGTGCGCCACACCCACGGCATGGATGTCGCCGGTCAGGTGCAGGTTGAAGTCCTCCATCGGGACGACCTGGGAATAGCCGCCGCCGGCGGCCCCGCCCTTGATCCCGAACGTGGGACCCATGGACGGCTGACGGATGCAGGTGAACACCTTCTTGCCGATGTAGCCCAAGGCCTGGGAGAGACCGATGGTGGTCACCGTCTTGCCCTCGCCCAGCGGCGTCGGGGTGATGGCCGTCACATCAATGTACTTGCCGTTGGGCCGGTCCTGCAGGCGATCCAGGACGTCTAGATGAACCTTGGCTTTGTATTTGCCATACAGGTCCAGATCATCCTCGGTGAGGCCAACGCTCTTGGCGATCTCCACGATGGGCTTGAGCGTGGCTGCCTGGGCGATTTCGATGTCGCTGGGTACAACCTTTGCTGTCATGTCCTTTCCTCCTTCAAAATGTGTGATAAAAACCTCTGCTTCCGCAGGTGATATCCACCGCACCGGCCGGCGTTATGCCGAGACCTGGCGTTTGGCGGCCGCCAACACGTTCTTCATCAGCATCACATTGGTCATCGGGCCAGTACCACCCGGGACCGGGGTGATCATGCCGGCCACCTCCTTGGCCGACTCGAAATCCACATCCCCGACCATCTTGCCGTCCTCGAAATTCACGCCGAAATCAATCACCACCGCACCCGGTTTCACCATGTCGCCGGTGATCAGGCGTGCCTTGCCCACGGCCGCCACCAGGATATCTCCCTGGCGCGTCACCGCCCCCAAGTCCACCGTGCGGGAGTGGCAGATGGTCACCGTGGCGTGCTCATGCAGGAGCAGGAGAGCCATAGGCTTGCCGACGATATTGGAGCGCCCCACCACCACCGCATGCTTGCCCTTGATGGGCACGTTGTAGCGGCGCAGGATCTCCATGCCGCCGGAGGGGGTCGCCGGCGCGAAGAAATCGCCCTTGCCCTCCATCAGCAGGCCGGCGTTCAGCGGATGTACGCCGTCCACGTCCTTGGCCGGCGACAGCGCCGCGATGACCGCCGCGGGATCAATGCCCTTGGGCATCGGCTCCTGCACCATGATGCCGTGGACGCTGGCATCCGCAGAGAGGCTCTGTACCAGGCTCACCATCTCCGCCTGCGAGGCGCTTTCGGGCAGGGCCTTCAGCTCAAAGGCAACGCCGTACTTCTCGCAGGTCTTGGCGATAGCGTTGGCATAGCTTACCGAGGCGGGGTCCTCGCCGGCGCGCACGACCACCAGCTTCGGGGTAACCCCAGTAGCCTCCTTAAAGGCCTGAATCTCCGCGCTGACCTCCTCCTGCATGGTCTTGGCCAGCGCCTTCCCATCCAGCAGTTGCGCTGTCATTCCGTGCACCCTCCTCCCTGATTTTCCGGGCGGCCGGCTGTCAGAGCTTGGCCACCACGTACGCGACCACCTGTTCCTTCAATTCGGACATGCCCCGCATGAGTTCATCGAGCCGGGCACGCTGTTGTGCCACAAACTCCTGGTCGGCAATTTGCCCCAGGTTAATGAGCACGTTCATGGCCGCGGAGCGCATGCAGGCCTCGGCCGCCACCGCCGCCACGCCGGCGTCGCTCACCGCGTTGACGTTGCCCTTTTCCGCCACCGGCATGCACAGCTTCAGCGTCTCCACACTGGCCTCCACCATGCGCATCGGCGGGACGACGGCGGCCTTCAGCGCCTTCTGGATGGCCTCCTCGCGCGCTGCCTTCTGTTCCTCCGTGTCGCGCGGCATCTTGAAGGCTTCCGAGACGGCCGTGTATGCCGCGATGTCATCTTCGATCAGTTGGACGAAGCGGCGCCGCAGTTCCTCGGATTTCTCGAGGATGCCCTTGATCTCCCCCTCCACATCGGCGTATTTCTTTTTGCCGACGGTGAGGTTGCAGACCATGCTCACCAGGGCCGCTCCCAGCGCACCGCACAATGCCGCCGCGCTGCCCCCGCCCGGCGCCGGCTTGGCGCTGGCCAGCTCGTCCAGGAAGGTCGTGACGGGATTCTCAGTGATCATGCGTTCCTCCCTAAGAATGGTGAGATCTCGCTCATCTCAGACACGGGCCGGCTCTCCCAGGATGCGCTGTACCAGCCCGTCGGTGGGTGCCAGGTGCTTATCCAGCCCCAGCTCTTTGGGGGGCATTCCGAACGCCAGTCCCATCAGTTCGGTAATATACACCACCGGGATGGGCTTCTCCGCGCTTTCCAGCATATCCTGGCGCATATCCAGGTTAGCGTGGCAGAGCGGACAGGCCACCACGATGGCATCCGCGCCCACCTCCCGCGCCTCTCCCACGATGCGGGCAATCATGCTCAACGCCATATCCAGCTCGCTGAGGGACAGGGACCCGCCACAGCAGGCGGTCTTGTAGTTCCAGTCCAGGTTCTCCCCGCCCAGCGCCTCAATGATATGCTCCATGTTCATGGGGTTCTCAGGATGCGGGGCCTCGGTGACTTTCGGCGGGCGGGTGATGAGACAGCCGTAGTAGGACACGAACTTCAGCCCCTTCAGCGGCCGGCGCACCTTCTCCCGGATGGCGTCCAGCCCGACATATTCCTCGAAGGTCTCGAGGATATGCTGGACATCCACACCGCCGTGATAGACGAAACCGCGGCGCTTGCGCACCAGCTCCTCGACCTCCCGCTTCAGCGCAGGATTGTCATCCACATGCGCCACCGCCATTTTGAAGCGGGAGAAGCAGGAAGCACAAGGCACCGTTACCGCATCACAGCCGGCCTTCTCGATCAGCGCCAGGTTCTCCAGCGGCAGTGCGGTAGCCAGCACATGATCACTGGAATGCGCCGGCGAGGTACCACAGCATACCCATCCGTTCGGCTCGATCAGCGCCAGGTCCAGGGCTTCCGCCACTGCCTCCATGGACCTGCCGAACTCGATGGCAGTCGCATGCAGGGAACAGCCGGGATAATAGCCGATGGCCTTCTTGCCGGCCGGCTTCGGGATAGGTCGCGTCTGCGAGCCGCGCGCGATGGAGGGGAAGATTTTCAGCTTGCCGGCACGCAGCATGCGCAGGGCCATGGGCAGGTCTTTAGAGAAAAGCCGGCCCAGGTCCAGCTCGCCGCGGAAGAACATCTTCCCGTACAGCTCGGCCATCAGCCCCAGCTCATACAGCCGGCCAAACCAGCGGATGTTGCGCATGCCGGCATCGTAGAAGGCCTTGACGGGGAACTCCGCCGGCTTCAATCCGCGCTCCTGCGCCTCGATCTTGACGATGTCAAACACCCGCGCCACGTCAATGTCCTGCGGACAGCGCGTATTGCAGGTCTGGCAGGCAGCACAGAGCCAGGTGGTTTTGGCGGTCAGGCAGACCTCATCCTGGCCGAACTGCAGGCGCCGGATCAGCTCATGGGGCGGGATATCAAAGAACTCGGCAAAGGGACAGCCGTTGGTACAGCGCTGACACTGATAACACCGGTAGATATTCTCTCCGCTGAGTTCGGTGATAAGCTGGCTCAGCGGTTTGCCGCCGTTTTTCCCGCTCATGGGCGACTCCTTATGCCTCCAGCTTGGGTCGAGGTAGCAGGCCGGCCTCTTTCACGATCTCGGGAACTGCGCTTTCCCACTCGATGGCCATGATGTGCACGCCGGCCACCCCAGGAATCTCCTTCACCTGCTGGATGATCTCGGCACAGATCTTGATGCCCTCGCGCTCCCAGGCCTCGCGGCGCGCTTTCTTATCCTCCTGGGGGATGCCCTTGACGGCATTAGCCATGCGGTCAATGTACTCCTGCGGGACATCCATACCCGGCACGTTATTGGCCATGTAGCGGGCCGCGCCCAGAGATTTGATGGGGCCGACGCCGGCCAGGACATACACCTTGTCCAGCAGGCCCAGGTCTCCACAGCGCTTCATGTACTCGCGGAACTTCGGCACGTTAAAGATGAGCTGGCTCTGCACGAACTCCACGCCGGCTTTTACCTTTTTCGCCAGGCGGAACGGCCGGAAGTCAAAGGGATCCGCAAAGGGGTTGATCGCGCCGCCGACGAAGAAGCGCGGCTCCTGCCCCTTGATCTCCTCGCCGCACTGGAACTTCTTCGCATCGCGCATCTGGCGCACCATCTGGATCAGGGTGATGGAGTCCAGATCATGCACGTTCTTGGCCTGCGGGTGATTGCCGAAGCTCTGATGGTCGCCCGTCAGGCACAGCAGATTGCGCACGCCCAGGGCATAGGCGCCCAGCAGGTCGCTCTGGATAGCGATGCGGTTGCGGTCGCGGCAGGTCATCTGCATGATGGGTTCGATGCCCAGTTCAATGAGCATCTTGGCCACCGCCATGGAGCACATGCGCACCACCGCCGTCTGGTTATCGGTGATATTGACCGCATCGACGGCATCGCGCAGATAGCCGGCCTTTTTCTCGATGACCGAACGGTCCGCGTTCTGAGGGGGACCCAGCTCGCCTGTGACGACAAAATGGCCGGCCTTCAAGAGGCGTTCGAGTTTGCTTCCGACGACCAGTTCCTTGCCGTTGTCCCCGCTCATAGCTTCAAATCCTCCCGAATGATCTTGCGCAGGCCGCCGTCGCGGCTGGTAGACCAGTCCTTGGCCGGCATGATTTCCATCATGCGCTCCAACTGGCCCAGCTTCGCCAGCCGGTCATAAATCAACTGCCACGCGCAGGGCGTTTCCGGGTTCACCTCACACTTGCCGTTCTGGGAGCCGCCGCACGGCCCGTTCATCAGGCTCTTGGCACAGCGCGCCACCGGACACACCCCGCCCGTCAGGTCCAGGATGCAGTCCCCGCAGGCCTGACAGCGCTCCACAAACTCCCCCGGCTGGACCGGCATGCCCAGGAAGGTGGTGTTCACGCCGGGGAAAATGGGCTTGTCCTCAAAGCGCTCCGCCATACCCTGCACGCCGATGCCGCAGGCGGTCGAAACCACGGCGTCCACCGAGGCGACCAGCTCTTTGATGGGATCAATGAACTCCCACTCGCACTGGCGCTGAATGGTGTGGTCAATGATCTGTGTGGGTTTGCCTTCCATCTGCCGCGCCATGCGCAGTTCGGAGGCGAGCAGTTTGGCCTCTTTCTCTCCGCCGGCGAAACAGACCGCCACACAGGTGCCGCACCCCAACACCAGCACCTTCTCGTACGAGGCGACCATCTCCTTGATCTCTTCCAGCGGTTTGCGTTGCGCAATGATCATGCGTTATCCTCCACAAACGGTGTGCAAATAGCCGCTTCCCTCACCCGCTCGATTTCCCCATGGCCCGCCGCACCGGCGACGGCCCCAGGGCCCGAATGCGCTCCGTCATCTCCGCGGCGATGCGGGCGAATTCATCCCCCTGCGCCGCGGTCACATGGAACATTTCCAGGCGGTTGCCCCCCACCCCCACCTCGTCCAGCAGGGACTTGGCGTAGGTGACACGGCGCTTGGCGGACAGGTTGCCGTTGATATGATGACAGTTGCCCTCCGGGCACGCCACCACATAGACGCCGTCCGCGCCGTGCTCGAAGGCGTTCAGGATGTGATGCACGTCCACCTTGCCGGTGCAGGGCAGGCGCACGATTTTGACGTTGGCCGGATAGCTGATGCGGTTCCAGCCGGCCGAATCCGCCGCCATATCCCCGCAGTACTGACACACAAAGGCTGTGATCTCAGGTTCAAACGGTGTTTCGCTCATATCGCCTTCCCCATCTTCCGCACTGCCTGCATTACGCCGCCGGCGAAGGCACTTCCCAGCGCCCCAGCACCGGCATGGCCGGGTCCATCAGCACGTCGTCCTGGTAACCGTACAACTGAATGGCCTTATTGGGACACTCGGCGGTGCACAACCCGCAACCCTGACAGCGGGCAGGGTCAATATATGCCGCGCCCATGATGCCGCCGATGCCAGGCACCGAATAGTCAATGTACGGCGCATGATAAGGGCAGATGCGCACGCAGGTCAGACAGCCCACACAGCGCTCCTGATTGACCTCCGCCACCAGGCCGCCAACCTGCACCGGGCCGTGCCCCAGCCACTGCATGATCTGCGCCGAAACCGCTTTGGCCTGCGCGACGGAGTCCTCGATGAACTTAGGATAGTGGGCCAGGCCGGCGACGTACACGCCCGGCTTCACAAACTCGGTGGGACGCATCTTGGTATGCGCTTCCTGGAAGAAGCCCTCCGGCGAGAGGGGCAATCCCAACCGCCAGGCGACATCGGCCACATCCGGCGCCGGCTGGGTCACCGTGCTCAGCGCCAGCAGGTCCGGCCGCAGTTCCAGCATCTCGTTGAGCGTGCGCTCCCGCACCTTCACCACCAGGCCCTGCGGGGTCGCGCTGACCACCGGCTTTTCGGCCGGGTCGTAGCGCACGAACAGCACGCCCTTCTCGCGCGCCGCCGTGTAATACGCCTCGCGCGGGCCGTAGGTCATCACATCGCGGTACAACACATATACCTGACAGGACGGGTTCAGCTCTTTGATCTTCAGCGCGTTGCCCACCGCACCGGTACAGCAAATGCGACTGCAGGGGGAGTGCGGGGCCTCATCCCGGCCGACGCACTGGATCATGACGACCTGGCGCAGGCCTTTGACACGCTCCGGCTCCTCCACCAGGATGCGCTCCAGCTCGAGCTGGCTGATCGCCTGGGGATGCTGGCCCAGCAAGTACTCGTGGCCGGCATACGGCACCCCACCGATGGCCAGCACCGTCGCGCCGTGCTCCAGGGCGATTTCCTCGGTCCTGCCGTCGTCCACATGCTGGAGCACCGAGCGGAAGCGCCCCGGTCGGCCGCTCTGACTCACTAGCCGGGTATTGGTCAGCACCTTGATGCGCGCGTGCTTCAGCACCTGGTTCACCAGCGCCTGGACGTACTGCTGGGGGTCCTGCCCTTCGACCAGGTGATATTTGCGGCGCACGATGCCGCCGAGCTGGTCCGTCTTTTCCACCAGGGTCACGCCCAGGCCGGCATTGGCCAGCTCTAGCGCGGCGGTCATGCCGGCCACGCCGCCGCCCAGCACCAGCACCTCTGGGATGGGATCAATGGTATCTATTTTGACCGGCTGGCCCTTGACCACCCGCACCACGGCCACACGGGTCAGCTCCTTGGCCTTGCGCCTGGCGTCCGCCGGGTTCGGATGCACCCAGGCCGCTTGCTCGCGGATATTGGCCATGCTGACCAGGCCGCGCGGGATGCCGGCCTCTTCCGCCAGCCGCTCGAACAGGGCCAGGTGCGTGCGGACGCTACAGCCGGCCACCACCAGGCGGTTCAGCCCATGCACGGCGATGGCCTTGCGGATCTCTTCCTGCCCCTCGGCCAGGCAGGGGAAGTCCACCGCCGTCGCGTAGACCACCTGAGGCAGGGTCGCGGCGTACATCGCCACGTCCGCCGTGTCTATTTTCCCCTCGATGGTCCCGCCGCACCGGCAGACGAACACCCCGACCCGGGCCGGCCCTTCTGGCATTGCCGGCTGAGGACGCGCCGGCAGTTCCGGCTTGCGCAGTGTCGAGAGGAGCTGGATCACCTCGTTGGCCGCCGCCGTCGAGGTCGTGAAGGCCTCGGCCATCTCGCGCGGGGCGGAGACAGCGCCGGCGGCGAACACGCCGGCGCGCGTGGTCGCCACCGGGGCGAATTTCTCCGTGTGGCAGAAGCCGTAATCGTTCAGGTCAATGCCCAGCATGCGCGCCACCCGCTCCGACTGCTCGGGCGGATGCACGCCCACCGAGAGCACGACCACATCATACGGTTCTTCGTGGAACTTGCCGGCCTCATCGCGCCAGCGCAGGTAAATCTGCTTCGTCTTGGGGTCCTGCCGCAGGCCAGAGATGCGCGAGCGGATATACTCCACGCCGTACAGCTCGCGCGAGCGCTCGTAGTAAGCATGATATTCCTTGTTAAAGGTGCGCTGATCCATGAGGAAAATGCGGCAGGCGACATCCTGGCCGATGCGCTCCTTGGCCAGGATCGCCTCTTTCGTGGCATGCATACAGCAGATGGCGGAGCACCAGGGATAGCGGTGATCGCGCGAGCCGACGCACTGGAGCCAGGCGATGCTCTTCGGCTTCTCGCCGGTGGCCGGCGTCACAAAATGCCCCATTAACGGGCCGTTGTTGCTCACCAGCCGCTCGAATTCCAGGCTCGTCAGCACGTTGGGGAAGCGCTTATAGCCGTATTCCTCGTACTCGCGAGGATCAAACAGGCGGTAGCCCGTGGACAGGACGATGGCGCCGACCTGCACCTCCCACTCCTTCGGCTGGGCGGACAGGTTCACAGCCTGGGTGGGACAGACCGGCTCGCACTTATGACAAGTCTCGCAGTATTCCGCTTTCTCCCAGAGGTAATAGCTGTCGGGGATAAGCCGGCCGGTATCCTTGTCGATCAGCTTGCGTTTGGCAAGCCCTTCGTGGAAGGGGTTTTCAATCTCAATCGGGCAGACTTCGGCACATTTGCCGCAGTTGATACAGCGTTCGGGGTTCACGTACTGGGGGCGTTGGCGCAGGTGGACGGTGAAATCGCCGGCCCTGCCCTCCACAGAGAGCACCTCGGTGCTGGTATGGACGTGGATGTTGGGATGCCGGCTGTGTTCGTGGAAGGCTGGGGAAATGGCCGGTCGGGTACAGCCGTACCCATGGTCTCGCCCGCCCCGACAGAGGACGCAGTCATGCGTGGGGAACATGAAACCGAGTTGGGCGACGATTCCACCGAGGCTGGGGCCATTCTCCACCAGATAGACGGGGAAACCTGCCTCCGCAATGTCCAACGCCGCGCGTTGGCCGGCTACACCTCCACCAATCACCAATGCAGCGCTGACGGGAGCCTTTTCCGCCACCTTGTTCTCTCCTTGCTCTCGAGGTTTCAGTGGTCGTTCACGCCGGACCCATCGCAATCAAACCTGGCTATTCCGCTCAACCGCTCGCTCCACCGCGAGGGGCTGATTCCCAATCATACAGTGAGGTAATCCAGAGGTCTGAGGCAACCGATGCGCGCCTTCTGAAAATCAATATACTGTTTGCATACCAGCATTATATCATAGTCATACTCTTATCACACGGACAATATTAGTATACCTGATATCCGTGATTTTGTCAAACCGACTTTGTGCAATAGCGCGCAAGGTCTCGCCCAGCGCTTGACAGCCCTCATGTATGGTGATATATTATCATCGTAATTTGATATATCAACCCATGCGCGACCCATTTTATATTCCCAGGAGGCACCTATGCAAATCACCGTCCTCAAAGAAAACGAGATCCGCCAGTGCGTGACGCTGAACCACGAATCGATCGCCGCCGTCGCCGAAGCCTTCACCGCCCTGTACCAGGGAAGGGCCATCACGCCCATCATGAGCATCCCAGTGCCCGACCATCACGGCGAGATGCACGTCAAATCCGCCTACATTCAGGGCTTCGACAGCTTCGCCGTGAAAATCGCCTCCGGCTTTTTCGATAACCCCAAGCGCGGCCTTCCTTCGGGCAGTGGGTTGATGCTCCTCTTCCATTCGGAGACCGGCTTCCCCCAGGCGGTCCTGCTGGATAACGGCTACCTGACGCATGTGCGCACCGGGGCCGCCGGCGCCATCGCCGCCCAGTACCTGGCTCGCGAGGATATTCACACCGTCGGCATCATCGGCGCCGGCCGGCAGGCACGCTTCCAGCTCCTTGCCCTCCAGCAGGTGCGCCGCTTCCAGCGCGTCCTGGTCTATGCCCGCAGTCCGGAACATGTGCAGGCGTACATCAACGACATGCTCCCAGCCCTGGGGGGCATCCCCATTGAGCCGGCGCCAGACGCCGAGACCCTGGTGCGGCAGAGCGATATCGTCGTCACCACTACCCCCTCCACCACCCCTATCGTCCGGGCGGAATGGCTGCACCCCGGCCTGCATATCACCGCCGTCGGCGCCGATAATGGGCACAAGCAGGAGCTCTATCCGGAGGTGCTGGTCCGCGCCGACCGCCGGGTCTGCGACTTGAAATCCCAGGTTTTCCGGCTGGGGGAACATGCCTTCGCCTTGAAAGCCGGCCTGCTGACGGAGAACGACCCGGTGGACGAGCTGGGCGAGCTGACCGCCGGCGTCAAGCCCGGCCGCACCTCCCCGGATGAGATCACCGTCTGCGATCTGACCGGCGTCGGCATCCAGGACACCGCCATCGCCCTGCTGGCCTACCGCAAGGCCAGGCAGGCCGGCCTGGGCCTCACTATCGAGTCATAGACGTTATGAAAGAGCCGCGCCTTGTCTCCATAGAGGAAGTCTATGCCGCGCGCCAGCGGCTGGCCGGCGGCCCCATCCGCACCCCGCTGGTACGCCTGAACGTGCCCGATGCGCCGGCGGAGATCTACCTGAAGCTGGAGAACCTCCAGCCGGTCGGCTCCTTCAAACTGCGCGGCGCCGGCAACGCCATGCTCTCCGCCAGCCCCCAAGAGCTGGCGAAAGGCGTGTGGACCGCCAGCACGGGCAACATGGCCCAGAGCGTCGCCTGGTACGCCCGCCGGCTGGGCATCCCCTGCACCGTCGTCGGCCCCAATACCACCTCCGACCTGAAGGTGCAGGCCGTGGAGCGCCTGGGCGCCCGCTTCATCAAGCTCCCCTGGGAGGTGTATTTCCAGGCGCAGAAGACCTGGCGGATGGAGGGTATGGAAGGGCTGTTCATCCATCCCTTCGCCGACCCGGATGTCATCGCCGGCAACGGCACCATCGCCCTCGAAATCCTGGAGGATCTGCCGGACGTTTCCGCGATCGTGGTCTCTTACGGCGGGGGAGGGTTAAGCTGTGGGGTTGGCTCCGTCCTGCGCGCCCTGCGCCCGGACGTCCGGCTCATTGCCGCCGAGGTGGAGACCGGCGCGCCGCTGACCCCATCGCTGGCCGCCGGCCGTATGGTGCAGGTCCCGCACACCCCGAGCTTTGTGGACGCCATCGGCTCGCCGTCGGTTTTCCCGCAGATGTGGCCGGTGGTCCAGCAAGTGGTGGATTCCGCCTGCGTGGTCAGCCTGCGGCAGATCGCCGATGCCATCGCCCTGCTGGCGGAAAAGAATCACATTATCGCGGAGGGCGCCGGCGCCATCCCGGTGGCTGCCGCGCTGGCCGGCCATGCCGGGCACGGCAAGGTGGTCTGCGTCATATCCGGGGGGAACCTGCCCAACGACAAACTACGGCGCATCCTCGCCGGCGAAATCCCCTGATTCGTCGGAGACTTCCCCGACATCTTCCAGCAAGCCCGCTTCCCCGGCCGGGGCCTCTGCGTGCGGAGCCAGGATGATCTCCTCCCGCACGATGGAGGCTCTGGCCGGCGGATATCCCAGCGCATCCAGCACCTCTTCCGGCCGGCCGGTGGCTCCCGGCAGTGCGGCCAGCGTCATGCGCACCACCGGCCCATCGGCCCCAGGCTCGACCGTCAGCGCCTGAATCAACGGCCGTAGGTCATAGTCCGTCGGCCGGCCCTTTTTCGCGCGCCGCGTGCGCGGCAGAACCGCCTGCTGTAACAGCTCATTTATCCGCTGTTGGACTTCGGCCAGGGAATAATGCGCCGGCAGTACGGCGCGATAGCGCGCCGCCCGCACGAGCGAGGCCAGCGACGGTCCCTGACGCGGCACCTCTTCTACCGAGAGGAGCGTCAGACCGGGTGGAAGTTGCGGCGCGAGGCGGGACAGAAATTCCCCCGCGGGAACCCGCTCCGTGAGGTAAAAGTCCGCCAGCTCCCTCTCGCCGGCCATGCCCACCGGCAGAGGCGATGCCATGCTGATGCGCGGCCGGGCGTTGAACCCCTGGGTATAGGCCAGGGGCAGGCGCGCCCGCCGCACGGCGCGCTCGAAGACCCGGATCAGGTCTAGGTGAGAGATATACTGGAGCTGAGGCCCATGGGCATACACAACCCGCAGGCGGCAGGGGGCGCTCGGTTCGTTCATGCCGGCTTCCCCTCCGCCGCCGGCTCCTCGGCCAGCAGTGGACATGCCAGCAGGTGGAAGCGGCCGCGAATCCCACATCCGTGACAGACCTCGCGGCAGTCGCTCAGGATCTCGCCCCGCAGTGCCCGCTGATACTCCGCCCATAAGAAAGCCTTCGTCACGCCGGCGTCAATATGGTCCCACGGCAGGGCGTCGGCATAATCCAGCGGCCGGCGGGCGAAGTCATCCGGGTGCAGGCCGTTCTCGGCGAATGCCTGTTCCCAGGCCGCCGGCCGGAACTGCTCCTCCCAGGCATCGAACTTGGCACCCAACTGCCAGGCCCGATGAATTACCTGGCCCAGCCGGCGGTCCCCCCGCGCCAGCGCCGCCTCCAGCAAGGAGGTGATGGGCGCATGCCAGCTCAGATGAACCCCTTTCACCCGGGTGGCATCCTGCAGGACTGCAATATGCTCCGCAAGGGTATCCTCCGCCACCAGCGGAACCCACTGGAACGGGGTATGCGGCTTGGGGACGAAGGTGGCGGCGCTGACGGCCACCTGGGCGCGCCGGCCGGCATACCGTCGGCCGATATCCAGCACCTCCCGCACCAGCTCCCCAATGGCGCGCACATCCTCCACCGTTTCCGTGGGCAGGCCGATCATGAAGTACAGCTTGATGCGCAGCCAGCCGCTCTGGAAGGCCGCCTCTGTCGCCTGGAACAGGTCCTCCGCCCGCACCTTTTTGTTGATGACGTCGCGCAGGCGCTGACTACCGGCCTCCGGCGCGAAGGTCAAGCCGCTGCGCCGGCGCTCCTGTATCATGTTGGCCAGCTCCACCGAGAAGGAATCCACCCGCAGGGAGGGTAAGGATAAGGAAAGCGGCCGGTCAGCGAACTGCGCCTTGAGCCGGCGGATGATCTCCACGATCTGCGAATGATCCGCACTGCTGAGGGACAGCAGGCCCAGCTCCTCGTAGCCGGTATGATCGATCAACTCCTGGGCCAGCCGGCAGATTTCCTCGACCGAGCGCTCGCGCACCGGCCGATAAATGATGCCGGCCTGGCAGAACCGGCACCCCTGGGTACAGCCGCGCTGGATCTCCACCATGGCGCGGTCATGCACGATGCTGATGTAGGGCACCACCGGCCGCACCGGCGCGAGCGGCAGGCGCTCCACCACCCGCCGGCATACCCGTTCCGGAGCGTCGGGATGGACAGGCTGTAGTCCCAGGTACCGCCCCTTGCTGTCATACCGCGGGCGGTAAAAGGCCGGCACATATACCCCTTCCAGGCGCGCCAGTTCCTCCAGCAGTTGCAGGCGGAAGCGGTGCGGACGCCGGCGCCAGGCGCGATACACATCCAGTATCTCGACCAACACCTCTTCCCCATCGCCGATGGCAAAGGCGTCGATGAAATCGGCCATTGGCTCGGGATGATACGCGCCGCTCCCGCCGGCGATGACCAGAGGATGCCCCTCATCGCGCTGTGCCGACAGGAGGGGCAGGCCGGCCAGGTCCAGCATATGGAGCACATTGGTCATGTTCAGCTCATAAGGAAGCTGAAAACCGATGATATCGAACTCTGCCAGCGGCCGGCGGCTCTCCAGCCCGTACAGGGGCAGGCCGTGCCGGCGCATGGCTTCCTCCATATCCACCCAGGGGGCATAGACGCGGTCGCACAGCACATCTGGAATGTCATTGGCGATCTCATACAGGATCTGAAACCCCAGGTTGGACATGCCGACATCGTAGATGTCGGGGTACGCCAGCGCCAGATGTATCTCCGCGGCACGCCAGTCCTTCTGGCGCGCGTTCCATTCACCTCCCGTGTAGCGGGCCGGCTTGGCCTGCGGAAGCAGTATCTCCGCGCTCAGTTGTACCTGCGGTGCCTCTGCACGCCTCCGCCGCTCAACATTCCCCATTGGTGGTAATCACGTCCTCCAGACGATAGGATTTCCCTTCGCACGCGCCGACCGGCCTGGGCGCGTCCTGATGCCCGATGTGCACACGCATTATACCCATCCCACCCTCCTGTGCAATTTGCATTCTGCACCGGGCAGGCGTTGTCATCGCCGGCAGAATATGGTATATCACCATCAGACCCCATTTCCTCAGGAGGTGCAGGATGTCGAAGGAACTAGCCGGCCGGACGGCCCTTGTCACCGGCGCGTCGCGCGGCATCGGCGCGGCCATCGCCCGCGAGCTGGCCGACGCCGGCGCCCGCGTGGTCGTCAATTACTGCACCCATCCCAGCCTGGCGCGCGCCGTGGTGGAGGATATCCGCGCCGCCGGCGGCGAAGCGGAAGCCTTTGGCGCCAACGTGGCAGACCCCTCGCAGGTACAGGGGCTGGTCGCGTTTGCCGTCAGCCGGTTCGGCGGGGTGGATATCCTGGTCAACAACGCCGGCGTGCACCATCATCAGCCGGTGGAGGAATTGACCCTGGAGGAATGGCACCGCCTGATGGCGGTGAACCTGACGGCGCCCTTCATCCTCTCGCAGTACGTCCTACCCTATATGCGCCGCCAGCGCTGGGGCCGCATCATCAACATCTCCTCCATTGACGCCTTCGCCGGCACTTCTGTTGAAGCCCACTACGGCACCAGCAAGGCCGGCATCGTTGGTCTGACCCGCGCTTTGGCGCTGGAGACCGCCAGCCAGGGCATCACCGTCAACGCCGTAGCTCCTGGCAGTATCGAGACCGATATGCTGGCTGTCCACTCGGAGGAGCGGCGGGCGGCCCTCGTGGCGCATATCCCGGTCGGCCGGCTGGGCCGGCCGGAGGATGTCGCCTATGTGGTGCGCTTCCTGGCCTCCCCGCGCGCCGAATGGATCACCGGGCAGGTCATCCACGTCAACGGCGGAGAGGGGTTTTTCTAGGCCGCACGGGCGGCCGGCAGGGTAAAGGTGAATGTCGTCCCTTCTCCGGGCCGGCTCTGCACGCTGATCTGCCCACCATGTGCCTCGATGAGGTGCTTCACAATGGCCAGGCCCAGCCCTGTGCCGCCATACGCCCGACGCTCGGAGCGGTCACCGCGATAAAACCGCTCAAAGATGTGGGGCAGTTCGTCGGGCGGTATGCCGCTTCCCGTATCCGCGACCTGGATGGAGATATAGCCGGCCTGCGGCGCCGGCCGGGCACGGATCTCGATCCGCCCGCCGGCCGGCGTGTGCCGCAGGGCATTGCTGAGCAAATTATGGAAAACCTGGCTGAGACGCTGGGGATCGGCGTACACGGGAGAAAGGCCCTCGGGCACATTGGCCTGCAGAGCAATACCCCGCTCCTGCGCCTGTGGGAGCAGGCCGGCAAGGATGCCGGCCGTAAAGGTTGCCAGGTCCACCGGCTCGCGCTGGAGCGAAAGTTGGCCGGCCTCAGCCAGCGCGAGTTGGCGCAGGTCCTCCGTCAGCCGGCCCAACAGCATAACCTCGTCCAGCACATTGGCGATGTTCTCTTTGGTAAGCGGATACACATCGTCCAAGAACGCCTCGAGATGCGCCTGGATGATGGCCAGCGGCGTGCGGAGCTCATGGGAGACATCGGCGATGAACTGCCGGCGCAGTTCCTCCTGCCGGCCCAACGCCTCGGCCATGGTATTGAAAGTGTGCGCCAGGTCGCCCACCTCGTCGTGACTGGTGACCCGAACCCGTTGGGAGAAATCGCCGGCGGCCACGCGCACCGCGGCCAGCCGCAGATGTCTCAAGGGAGCCAGGATCTGCCGCGCCAGGAGGAACCCCAGGGCGATAGCCGCCAGGCCGGCCACAATGACCGAGATAAGCAGGGAACGATCCAGCGCCTGCCGGAACTGGCTGGCCAACTGCTGTTCGATTTCCGTCGCCTCAAAGAGCACCAGCACAGTGCCGATGCGCTGGCCGTCCCATTCGATGGGGATGCCGGCGGAACGCTCTTCCGGCTTCAGCCGCCGGCCGATAGCATCCTGCGCGCCTGTGTCCGCCACGACCACATCCCCGGCATCCGCCACAATGACCCGGTATGAAGCGCCCATAACGCCCATGGGGAGCCAGGCCGGCCCCATCGCGCCGCGGCCCCGGCCCATCCCGGCGCCCATCATGGGTACAGCGGTGCTCAGCGCATCCTGCAGGCCGGCCCACCCGCCCGTCTGC